>JAFUJY010000240.1 GCA_017467985.1 Bacillota bacterium | reverse complement strand
GAACTCTTAAAAAAGACCTATTCCTTTGAAAACACCGGCAAACTTGCCCTAAAGCTTGCCTATCCCGACCCCCGTTTTAAGCCCTATTCCATCGAGGAGATCCACCAGGACATGGGCAAGATGATGTACAATGAAATCATCAGCTTCCTGCCCTCCCTTGAGATCAAAGATGACACCCTGCCCATGGTTCGGGCCAATTATGGTGTTGGCAGTCTGCCCTGCTATTTTGGTGCCACCGATCGCATTATCAACGGCGACATGCCCTGGGTGCAGCATTTGAGCCATGATGATATTTGCCGTATCATTGATAAAGGATGTCCGTCCCCGCTGGCCGGACACGGTGAACAGATTCTGCGTACTTATGAGTTTTACCGTGAAACCTTGTCCCTCTATCCCAAGTGTAATGAGGCCATCAAACTCTTCCATCAGGACTTTCAGGGACCGCTGGATGTGGTCCACCTGCTATATGGCTCCGAAATCTACGCTGATATGTATGATGATCCTGATCTGATCCACGAATTATTAAATCTGATCACGGAATCCTACATTACTTTAATGAATAATGTTAAGCCTCTGCTAAATGACGAGACCGGCGACGGTTACTGCTATCACTGGAACTACTTATTCCCGGGTAACATTGTGCTGCGTAACGACTCTGCGGTGAATCTATCCCCTGCCATGTATGCAGAATTTGCCAAGCAGTACGACGAACGCATTGCCGAAGCCTTTGGCGGTGCCAGCATGCATTTCTGTGGCCGCGGTGACCAGTGGGTACATGATATGGCCCACGCCAAGCATCATCTGGCACTAAACTTTGGCCGGGTGAAGGGCCTGGTATATGGTCAGGAATTCCTGGACTTTTTGGCTCCGGCCATGACCGACCAAAAGCTGCCTAACGCCATGTATCCCATCACTTCGGAAGAGCTTCGCAGCCTGGATCTTGACAAATACGGCACCGGTATCTCCTTTACCGTGGGCTGTTCCAGTAAGGAAGAGGCCCTTGCCCTTCTAGCAGAGTTTAAGTAATTTAATATACTGTGCCGCAGTAGTTTTTCTTAGGAATACTACTGCGGCACAGTATATTTTTATAGTTTTTCTATGCGGCGCAATAGATTTTTACGAATTATCTACTGCACCGCAGTACATTATTGGCCTTATTCTACTTTCTCCTTAGCCGCTGCGGATGCCAGCTTACGATACTTGCCCTTTTCCTCCGCCATCTGCTCAATGGTCTTGGGTGTCACCGCAAAACCCTTCACCGGACGATAGGGTACGGTCTTATTTTCCAGACGCACCTTGGCCTTGGCAATCTCCTCAGCGTACTGGGGCAGCCACTCTTCGCCGGCTACCAGCATTTCATCCACCATCTGGTAGATCTCACTGGGGATACAAACCGCACCGGTCAGGGGATCCATCAAAGCTGCCTGGCGCAGCAGGTTAATATCGCCGCGAACCGCAGCCTCCACAGCCAGCTTCTGTACCCATACACTCTGGGAGCAAACGGCTGCACAGCCCCAGGGCAGGTCGCCCACCTTGGGAATGGAAATACCGTTACCATCCACATAACCAGGAACCTCAACCACACATTCATCCGGCAGATTGGTGATTGTACCGTTATTCATTACATTAAAATGGCCACGATACATACGACCGGTCTCCAGACCTTCAATAATATAGCTTCCATGCTCAGAAGAACGTTCATCAGGAATGTACTTGTGGGGCGGCTCCTTCAGCCAGTTGGGGAAGTCCGTCTCGAACCAGTTGCGGCTCTCTTTACAAACTCGCAGATAACCCGCAGTCTCACCCTGGCTCCAATTATGATAGTTGATCCACTTTTCCATTTCCTCCGGACGCTTACGATACCACATCAGGTACTCGGACAAATGGCCATTGGACTCGGTGGAGAAATATCCAAAATTCTTCATTACATCCAGACGCACATTTTCCCACTCGGCATAATCGCACTTGCACATCAGATCATACAGCTCGCCGGTGCGCTCCACACCGTCGGTCTTAACACTGATGTACCAAGTCTGATGATTTAAACCGGCACAGATAATGTCCACGTCCTTTTTATCTCGGCCCAGGGCCTTGGCAATCTGCTCGTGACCATGCTGTACGCCGTGACACAGACCATAGGTCTCCACGCCGCCGTACTTATTACAGGCCCAAGTCACCATGGCATTGGGGTTGGAATAGTTCAGCAAAATACAGCCGGGCAGCGCCACTTCCCTAATATCCTTACAGAACTCCAGCATGGCTGCGATGCCCCGCTGACCATACATAATACCACCGATACACAGAGTATCGCCCACGCACTGATCCACACCGTACTTCAGCGGAATCTCCACGTCCGTGGTAAAGCCTTCCAGCATACCAATACGTACACAATTAATTACGTACTTGGCGCCGGTAAAGGCCTCCCGGCGATCCAGGGTGGCATGAATCTTAATATCCAGACCATTGGCCTCGATATCCCGCTGACACAGCTGGGTAACCATACGCAGATTATCCGGATTAATATCGGTGAATGCCACCTCAATATCATGAAACTCCGGTACTGTCAGGATATCAGACAATAGCTTACGGGTAAATCCAATACTACCTGCTCCGATAAAAGCAATTTTGAATTTCTTATCCATCACCATTCCTCCTGATATGTTAATTGCAAAGTACCATCGCCGGTAAATTCGATGGGCAGCCAAATGGCAGAACAATGTACAAAATTCTCCGTATTGTGTCGCTCTGACATGTAGATCCACTGATCTCCCGCCTTAAATACATATGTCCCCTGGGAATGGAAGGATGTACCGTCAGTGTCCCCTACCCAAGGATCTCCCATATCTTCCCACGGACCTAATATATTTTTTGCACGACAATATTTACCCTGATTGGCATTCCAGCCGGAAATACTGGAAGTCAGCATATAATACCAGCCTTCGTGCTTAAACACGCAGGGAGCCTCTCGCCAATAAGCCGCCTCGATACGACGATAATTGTCGGTAGGCTGCAAATAATCCTCTGTTAATTCCACAATGTGGATGCAGCGGTCCTCATCCGGTGCCTTGGGCTGCCCTACCACACGATCATAGATAAAATAAGCCTTGCCATCATCGTCCACAAATAGGGTGCTGTCCTTCACCGCGCCTCGATTATCCACAGGACGAACATAACCATGCCAGGTATACTCACCATTCACCGTGTCGCAGCTGGCAATGCCCGCCTCAGCTGTACCGATCTCACGGGCATGAACACCGGGATACTTCACATAATGGGTCCACAGCACAAATTTCTTTGTCTTCTTATTATATATAATCTTGGTGCGCTCAAAACGCAGAGGACCATACAAGTCGCTGGCGGGGGCATCGCTGCACTTTAAGATCACGCCTTCATAATGCCAGTTGTGCAGATCTTCAGAACTGTACATGACCACACCGGTGGTGGTCATTTCACCGTAGCCCTGACCGCCCTCGCGCATCTTCATGCCATACCAGTAATACTTGCCGTCCACATAAATCACGCCGCCGTCGCTGGCATTGATGATATTTCCTTCATCATCATACCACTGGATATACTCTTCCGGCTTGCCCAATACAAACTTATCCATTATGCTTCCTCCCATTCTTCCGGGAATCCAAACCGGATCCCATTTTCTTCTGCATACTTGCAGCAGTCCTCAAACTGCTGCCAAATGGACTCCTTGCTCAAATGTACCTCGTGGGTAAAGATGATCAGCTCGTCACAAGTTTCATTTTTGATTGCGGTTACGATATCCGGCGTATTTTCCAGGCGGTACTTGGTGCGGTGAAACTTTAGATTCAGCCGTGTATCATGCAGGCAATCCTGCAGGCCCAGCACCTGCGCCTCTACAGGCATAAAATAATAACTGATCCGATCATCCTCCGCCGACAACAGGCCCTTTATACCATACTTGGCATCCCGCCATGCCCTGCATGCCTCCCATGAGCCAGCATAAAAATGAACCCGTGGCATATGATCAATACAGTCCTCGCTCATAATAGTCCGCAGCTGATCCATCACGTCTTCATAATCTTCTGCCGCCTGCTCATATGTATCATGTACATGCTCCGCCGGGAACTTGCTGGGACCGTAGGCCGTGTCCTTATTCCTTCCATGAAAGCCAAACTTCAGCCAGTCCTGATTCATGACAAACTCATGCCAGTGATAATCCGAAACATCCTCCAGCGTCTGTTCCCCCACCTCATAAAAGCAGTAACAGGAAAAGGTAGCACCATACTTTTCATGCAGTTCTTTCATGCGGGCAAACACCGGCTGTTCCCACAAATTGTCGTATTGATCTGCATCAATCAAAGTTTCAAAAAAGTCATCTATGGAAAAATGCATCCGTTTCATCGTCACAACCTCCTTTATCTTTATTATACCCAATAACCAGTAAAACGCAAGATAATTTTTTACTTTTCAGTATTATTGTACAATAAATCAAGCGAATTTTGTAAATAAAATTTATTAAATCCGCAAAAATATACTCCTTTTTCCTTGACATTTCTGAAAAACTATTGTATACTGCGGTGGTATCCAGATGTTTCATTGATTTCATGTGTTTTGTCCTCTGAAGCATATGATTTTTTGATACAGATTCGATGCAATATTTATAAGGAGGTGCTCTCAATGAATTCTGGTACCGTTAAATGGTTTAACTCTGAGAAGGGTTACGGCTTCATTTCTAACGATGCAGGCGGGGATGATGTATTCGTACATTTCTCTTCTATTAAGATGGACGGCTTCAAGACCCTGAACGAGGGACAGAAGGTTACCTTCGATGTTGAGCCTGATCCGAAGAATAGCAGCAAGCTGCGTGCAATTGATGTCGTAGTTGTTGCCTAATTACAGCGTACACACACGAAAAAAACAACTGTGGTTCCATGAAACCACAGTTGTTTTTTATGTCTAACCATAGTATTGCTTTACAGATAATCTATTTTGTCAAATCATGGTATATCTGGTATTTGTATCTTGATTTTACATGGCGAAATATGTTATAATCCATAATAGGGAAGGGTTTTTTGAGAAAATAATCCTCCCAAATATATCTTTAAAGGAAGGAACGCTCATGGAAAATTTCTTCAAACTGAAAGAAAATGGTACTAACATTCGTACCGAAATCGCAGCAGGTCTAACAACATTCTTTGCTATGGCCTACATCCTCTTTGTTAACCCTAACATCCTGTCTCAGTCAGGTATGGAATGGGGCGCTGTTTTCCTGGCAACCATCATTGCTTCCGTAGTGGGTACTTTGGTTATGGGACTCGTTGCTAATGTTCCCTACGCTCAGGCACCCGGTATGGGTCTGAACGCATTCTTCGTTTATACGGTTTGCTTCGGACTGGGATTCACTTGGCAGCAGGCACTGTCCATGGTATTTATTTGTGGTCTAATCAACATTCTGATCACCGTTACCAAGCTCAGAAAGTACATTATCAAGGCCATCCCCACCAGCCTGCAGAATGCAATCGGCGGCGGTATTGGTTTGTTTGTTGCCTACATCGGTTTCCTGAATGTTGGCTTTATCGATTTCAGTGCAGGCGTTCCTGCCCTGCCTACCCTGAACACCCCTGTTCTTTGGGTATTCTTGATCGGTCTGGTTATCACCATCGTTCTGATGCTGCTGAAGGTTAAGGGCGCAATGCTGATCGCTATCATTGCTACCACCATCATCGGTATTCCCTTTGGAGTTACTTCCATGAGCAGCACGGTTAGCTTCTCCGATGCTTGTGCAGCTCTGCCCACCACTTTCCTGGCAATCTTCAAGGAAGGCGGCATCCTAAGTCTGTTTACTGATATTTCCAAGCTGCCTCTGGTTCTGATCACCATCTTCTCCTTCAGTATCACTGATACCTTCGATACCATTGGTACCTTCATCGGAACCGGTCGCCAGAGCGGTATTTTCTCTGAAGAAGACGAAGAGATGATGAGCAACAACTCCGGCTTCAAGTCTCGTCTGGACAAGGCCCTTTTTGCTGATGCAACCGCTACTTCTATCGGTGCTTTGTTCGGCACTTCCAACACCACCACTTTCGTAGAGTCCGCAGCTGGTATCGGTGCCGGCGGTCGTACCGGTCTTACCTCTGTTGTAGTTGCAATCTGCTTTGCTCTGTCTGCTTTCCTGGCCACCTTTGTTAGCGCAGTTCCCTCTGCGGCAACTGCTCCCGCACTGGTTATGGTTGGTGTTCTGATGGCTTCTTCCTTCAAGGATATCGACTGGAGCGAGCTGAGCGAGGCTCTTCCCGCATTCTTTGCCGGCCTGTTCATGGCTCTGTGCTACAGCATCTCTTACGGTATTGCATTTGGTTTCATCACCTACTGCATCGTTAAGATCTGTGCTCGTCAGTCTAAGGAAGTACATCCTCTGCTGTGGGGCTGCTCCGGTCTGTTCATCCTGAACTTCATCCTGCTGGCAATCCTGTAATTTCAGCAGTACAACAAGCACATAAAAGCCACTGTCTCGCAACAGTGGCTTTTTTACATGCTTATTTATTTGTTAACTGCTCCAGCACCAGCTCCGCCAGGCGCTTTTCCTCGCCGGCATGATCCGCCAGCAGCAGGGAATACATGAGCGCCGCCCGTTCATCACCACTTTCAATCTGCAAGGTCTTACAGATGCGATCATAGTGCTCCTCAATAGCGGCATACATGGATGTGCGCATCTCCCGCTCCATGGTTAAAAAAGCCTCGTAAAATTCCTTTAAGTCCTTAGAGGTGCCCACGTTATCCTGCAGGTGGGTGGTGAATGTGCCAATATCCTTCATATTCAGCACCGGTTTCATCTTCCACATCAAAATCAACAGCAGCAAGTGCTCTCGGGAGTATTTCTTTTTATCCGAAGGGGGCAATACGCCGGCCTTGGTATAGTTGTTAATCATGGTCTTGGTGGGACTCTTTCCCTCTGCTTCCTCCCCTGTATTGTACATGCGGCTTTCCAGCAACGTGGTCACCTGATCCATATACAGCGGGATGGCCGGCAGCTCTTTATATTCAATGGGCTGCTGCACCACCAGACGGTCAATCAATTCTTGGATATCCATTTACTGAACCTCTTTATAATGCTCATGGTTATG
>JAFUJY010000239.1 GCA_017467985.1 Bacillota bacterium | reverse complement strand
GCACCGTTTCCTCCACCGGGATACCGTAATCACCATTTTCCCGCTGCACGATCTGACCCGGTCCGGACAGCAAGATAAATTCAATCTTACCATCCCGTACTTTTTTATCCTTCTTCATTGCTGCCAGGATATCATCGGTAGAAAGATTCTCCGGAATGCGGCAAGCCTGATGATAGGCACGCAGGGTCTCCACCTGGGTCTTCTCCCAAGACTCATCCGCATATCCCAACTCCACAGCCAAAAATGCAGCAAAAGCAATGCCCACAGCAACACATTCACCGTGAATCAGTTCAAAATCACTGACCAGTTCCACACCATGTCCCAGAGTATGACCATAATTCAGGATCTTGCGCAGATTGCTCTCTTTCTGATCATGACTGACCACGTCGTTTTTCACTTCACTGTTCTGGAAGAATAGTTCTTCCATTACCGGAGCATAGGTGTCCCCCTCGCGGGCAGTAATTACCGCTTTATGCTCCTCCAGATATTCCTGCAAAGAAGGACGACGAATAAATCCATGCTTAATCAGCTCCACCAGACCTGCATAGTAATTGCGTTCATCCAAAGTGGACAGCATCTGCATATCCATATACACTGCCTCTGGACTGTGGAAAGCGCCAATCAGGTTCTTACCGTAGGGCACATCCACCGCTGTTTTGCTGCCAATGGCAGAATCTGCCATGGATAACGTGGTGGTGGGGATCTGCAGTACCGGCACTCCCCGCATGTAGGTTGCAGCTACAAAACCGGCCAAATCTCCCACTACACCTCCCCCCAGGGCGATCACTGCGCAGTCCCGTCCAAAACCGGCCTCCAGCATAGCATCTTCCAGCTCTTCTTTCATATCACGATTCTTACTGGCCTCTCCCTCAGGGAAAACAAACATCCAGCACTTCACTCCCGCATTCTGCAAACACTCCATAAGACGATGACCATGAAGCTCCGCCACTTTGCTGTCCGTAATCACCGCATAGCGTTTACCCAGCGGATGTTTGACCAATTCTTCCGTCATTTCTTTTAAGATATCCGTGCCAATACGCACCTCGTAACTTAACGGTTTTACTTCCACTTCCACATGAATGTCTCTCATTTTCTCCTCCTTACACACCACCCCGTGCAATCAGCATGGGGAAAATATAAACCATCACAACCATCAAGCCAAACCAGATCAAAGGCAGTTTCTCCAGCCATTTCCATTCCAGCCTCAGCAGGCAGCCTTTTCTATGTACAAACAACCACAGCAGGCCGATAGCAGCCACACTGACCACCAATCCAACGACAATCCAGTAATTATGATACACCAGTTCCACTTGGTTTTCACCGCTGGTCAACTTGACACACATAAAACCGCTGAGAGCAGGATATACCTCTGTCGCCTTGCCATTCACCCTGGCCGTATACCCTTCGCTGTAGGGCATCATAATCAGTAAAGTCTCGCCGGCGGAAGCATGCTCCACACAAACCTTAACGCTGCGTCCTTCCACCGTGATCTCACTGGCATTGGCATTAGCAACGAGTTCCTTCAACACCGAAGTTTTTAGGCCGGCCACCCCAAAGGACACCGTGGGAACTTCTTCACTCAGCACCACCTGGACCTTGACAACTTCATTCTCAAAGGTGCCCAGTTCCAAAATACCATTCATCTTTTTTGTAGGATAGGTCATTGTATGAACCTGATCATTGACCATAATCTTGCAGGCCTCGTTCTCGCTTTCGTTCACCCGGGTTGTGTACCGTCCGCCAAAACAATCAAAATACAGTATTTGTTCACCATCCACTTGGATATAGTATGTCAGCGTCCCCACTTCATCTTCATCACCCAGCATAATCTTTGTCTCGGCGATTTCCAGATTCGTAACCTCAGACGGACTATATCGAACAAACAGCTGCTCTTCTGACCCAAAAACAGAACGCACCAGCGCCTGCTGGGCTTCGAAGCGATCCCCAAACCACAACATTTCCATGGCCGGCACCGCCGTTTTGGTAATCAACGCCGATGGCAGACTATACGCACTTTTTACTATGGCATAGGATTCATTTTGATACACCACTTGATCCGCACTGGTTATATCATCAACATTCTCCACACCATATCGGTTTCCCATCAGTGCATCCGAAAAAGCTGTGCCGCCCCGGGATTCCACCTCAGTCCAATATGCTGAGTAGCCCAACTTCTTTAAAGAAAACAGATAATCTTCATCTGTTAACGATGTGTAATGTCCCGATGTGGGCATACCGGCCGCACCAATCCAGTTGGCATCCAAATCCTTCGTTTCATTTTTTACCCGGTAAAAGCCTTCATCTGACAGATTCTCTCCCAGATCCAGCACTTGATTATAATCAGATAAATCTTCTGCCGCATATCCCATATACACGCCGCCATAGAAGAAGCCTTCCCATATAAATAAGCCCCATAACGCTATGGCCAGCCCCCGCTGGGACAAGCATTTCCCATCTCGCAGGGCCAAGCACAATAGATATGCCCCTGCAATGACCACAAATGCGATGGTCAATGCCAAAAAAGAATCCGCATTCCCAAACAAAGTGGTTACATATGCATCCATCTGCTCCCGTTTTTTCAGCAAGTATGGAAGCAAAAAGGCTGCCAGCACCACTACGCTGAGTGCCGCAGCGGCTCTACCCAACCATTTACTGCGGTCCGCCCTCTGCCGCATATGATCCAATGTCGCCGCCGTCACCATCAGCAGTAAGAAGACGGTAATGTACCCATATCGAGCCGGGAAGCATTGATAATTACCGGTATGCCACAACTTGTTGATGGGATCCAGCAGCAGCGGAACGATCATAAGTCCGCCCATGATCAGAAGCCATTTCAGTTCCGGTCGTTCTTTGGTTTGTCCATAGGGAAAGAAAATTAAGATCGGTGCAAAAATACCGGTGCAGTATAACAGCGGAATGGTGGTCACCAACGAAGGAAACCATTTACTACCTCGAAGATTGGAAAGCAAACCCGAACTCCTGGCAGAGGTAAAGTATTGGCTCAACGCAGGAATCCAGATCACCGCCGTCAATACTGCAGCCACACCGCTGGCTCCCATAAATAAAAGTGTCCCTCGCCGTCTCTTTTCTTTGTCGCAGCACAGGATGAGATACAAGCCCACACCCAACAACAAAAAGAGAACCACCATGTAGCTCAAATAAAAATGTACAATCAACTCCGCACACAGGATACCGATATACATCCCCGGCTTTTCTTCCGTCAGAAGTTTATCCACACTCAGCAATAACAGAGGGAACAAATAGGCCGTATCCAACCAGACCACATTCTGGTAAAATAACAGATTAAAGCCGGAAAAAGCATACATCACCGCCAGCAGCGAACACATGAGTATCCCCAACCGAGGAAATTTCTTTCTAAAAAAGAGGTAAGCGGTGAGGGAACAAAGCATCATCTTTACCATGACCAGCACATTAAAAAACCGGAACATGTCTCCTTCCGGCACCACCATCACCAATAGGTGCAGAGGACTGGCCATGAAGAATAATAAAACGCCCCACATATCCATACCGCCGGCGTTTTGCAGGTTTAAGAACAAGGATTGATCCCAGCTTAAAATCGCCTTTAATTCCAACAGCAACGGAACCACCTGCTGCCGGGCATCACACCAGGCCAGCGTCCATTCCCCATAAGGGAACAGTCCGAAGAACAAATAAACCATAGAACTAAGGATACCGGTCATTACGACCGGTATCAAAGCTTCTTTTTTTCTCATTTTACTTATTTGTATGTGGAGATCTGCAGATTGGCATCCCAGATATCCAAAGACGGCTGCTTGGTCATCGCCAAAGCTTCGTCAATATCCATATCCACATAACGACCGTTCTGAACACAGATCACACGATTGGTATCGCCGCGGCTCAGAACTTCTACTGCCTTATTACCCATCATGGATGCATGCTTAATGTCCAGAGCAGTGGGACAGCCACCACGCTGTACATGACCCAAAACAGTGGCACGGGACTCAATACCAGTGGCCTCGTTAATACGCTTGGCCAGTTCATAAGCATTGCCTACGCCCTCAGCAACAATAATAATGTTATGGTTCTTGCCGCGAGCGCGGTTCTCCATAATTACACGGATCAGGTGATCAAAATCCTGGGACTCCTCATCCTCAGGAATCATGATAACATCCGCACCGGTAGCAATACCGGTCCACAGCGCAATCTCACCGCAATGACGACCCATAACTTCTACAACACTGCAGCGCTCATGGGAAGCAGAAGTGTCACGCAGTCTTGCCACAGCATCTACTGCCACATTTACAGCAGAGTCAAAGCCAATCGTATATTCGGAACATACAATGTCCAGGTCAATGGTACCCGGTACACCTACCACGCTGATACCACGCTGGGACAGCTTCTGAGCACCGCGGAAAGAACCGTCACCACCGATAACAACCAAACCATCGATACCAAAGATCTTACAGATCTCGGCGGCCTTATCCTGATACTCTGTCTGCAAAAACTCATCACAACGGGCAGAATACAAAGTGGTACCACCGCGATGGATAATATCAGCCACACTGTTTGCATGCATCTCAATAATATCACTCTTCAGCAGGCCGGCGTATCCACGACGAATACCCATAACTCTATAACCCTTGTTCAGTGCTGTTCGTACCACCGCACGAATGCACGCGTTCATACCGGGTGCGTCACCACCACTGGTCAAAACACCAATTGTTCTTACAACACCTTCCATAACAATCTCCCTTTCCTTTTTCGGAAATGTCTTCTCTTCTTTTCTTAGTATTTAATATTCTATGTGGGAGTAATCAAAACTCTCCGATTTTATTGTACACGATTACACTCTATTTTTCAAGTATTTTTTCATGTAATTATCGCCAAACTACAGAACCCGTCCCCAATATGCGTTCCAACTGTCGGAAGAGCTCCGTACTCTTGGAAATTCGGTATTTTTCCGGGGCTTTTAAGCGCTGTTTTTCCGCAGTCAAATACAAATACAGGTCATAGGGTCCGGGATACTGGCTTAGCAGGTTCAAGATCTGTCCCTGTTTTTGCTGCCAATCTGAAGCACCCGCAAAACGCAGCCACAGCACCTTGGTGTTATCCTTAAATTCATTGGCTGCCGCCTTATTCACTGCCGCTTCTGCCACCGGAGACACATTTTGTCCACGGCCATTATACATCTTGCGATATACCTGCTGCTCCATGGCTCCCAATGCCGCCTCCTGACCAAAGGGTACCACCGCCTGAGCGATCATCTTGGCATCTTCTTCATCTCCCACGCTGACGCGGCCGCGAATAAAGATTTTTGCATCATTCACCAGGTACTGACGGGCCTGCTCATACACATTGGGAAACAGCAGCACTTCCACACTGCCATACAAATCCTCCAAAGTAACAAAGGCCATCATCTTGCTGCTCTTGGTGATTTTGGTCTGCAGCTTCATGATTACACCGCCAATGGTGGCTGTTTCACCGTCAATCACACCGCACTGGCCATCTTCTTCATCCCAACGGAAATCCCCCGCACTGCGGCTGATCGTCTTTCGCCAGGATTCTTCATACTCCTGCATGGGGTGACCGGTCAGGTAAATCCCTAGCACTTCCTTTTCCAGTGCCAGTTTCTGTTCCTGGTTATATTCTCCCGAATTCGGCAGATTGTCACCCACATCCGCATCTTCGTCGTCATCGCTGAAACCGAACAAATCCATCTGACCGCTAAGCTGGTTTTTATACCACTGTACCGCCGCTGCCAGGGCCGCATTACAAGTCTCCAGATAATCCTTGCGGGATCCGCCCAAAGAGTCAAAGGCCCCCGCCTTAATCAGATTCTCCAGTACCTTTTTATTCATGTCCGCTCCCTGCATGCGCTGACAAAAATCATTCAGGCTTCGGAAACGTCCATTTTTCTCTCGTTCGGCCACAATACGGTCAACAATGGCCTGACCCACGCCCTTGATGGAGGACAAACCATATCGAATTCGATGATCGGAGGACACGGAAAAGCCGGTATATCCTTCATTAATATCCGGGGATGTCAGTTCAATATTCATAGCCTTCAGACTTTGAATATAACCCGCCACCTTACCGGGATGATCAATAACGGAGGTTAACAGCGCCGCCATAAATTCCACCGGATAATGCACCTTCAGCCATGCGGTCTGAATGGCCACCACTGCATAACAAGCCGCATGAGCCTTATTAAAAGCATACTTGGCAAAATCCGTCATCTCATCAAAGATCTTCTCTGCCTGAGCCACGGTAACTCCCTTGCTTACACAGCCGGGAACCCCCTCTTCTTCATTACCATAGATAAAGAACTGTCGCTCACGAGCCATTACATCTGCCTTTTTCTTGGACATGGCTCGGCGCACCAAGTCCGCACGTCCCATGGTGTACCCTGCCAGTTCACGAACGATCTGCATAACCTGCTCCTGATACACAATACAACCGTATGTGGGCTTCAGAATCGGTTCCAGATAGGGTGATGTATACTGTACCGTTTCCGCATTGCGCTTACCCTCGATATACTTGGGAATAAAATCCATGGGGCCCGGACGATACAGTGAAATACCCGCAATAATGTCTTCCATGCTTTCCGGACGCAGTTCCTTCATAAAAGAAGTCATACCGGCGCTTTCCAGCTGGAACACACCCACGGTCTTACCCGCACTGATCATCTGGAATACTTCCGGATCGTCCATGGGGATCTCGTCAGACTTTATCTTTTTACCATACTGCTTCTCCACCAAATCCAGGGCATCCTGAATCACTGTCAAAGTTCGCAGTCCCAAAAAGTCCATCTTTAATAAGCCAAGCTCTTCGATGGTGGTCATGGTAAACTGGGTCACCGGCGCACCATCATTGGTGGCCAGCGGAACATAATCCATCACCGGACGCTTGGAAATTACAACACCTGCTGCATGGGTGGAGGAGTGTCGGGGCAGACCTTCCAGACGCAGGGAGGTATCGATTAACTTTTTCACCGTTTCATCGGTTTTATACAGTTCAGACAGCTCCGGATTCACCTCCAGCGCCTTCTGAATGGTCATACCCAGATCTCTGGGAATCATCTTGGCAATCTTATCCACATCGCCATAGGGCATATCCAGGGCACGTCCCACATCCCGCAGTACTAGACGAGCCGCCATGGTACCGAAGGTGATAATCTGGGTAACCCGATCCTCTCCGTACTTACGAGTTACATAGTCAATCACATCCTGACGATGCCGATAACAAAAATCCACGTCAATATCAGGCATGCTGACACGTTCCGGATTCAAGAATCGCTCAAATACTAAGCTATACTTCACCGGTTCAATATCCGTAATGCGAAGACAGTATGCCACCACGCTGCCTGCCGCAGAACCACGGCCGGGACCCACCATAATCCGCTGAGACTTGGCATAGTTGATAAAGTCCCAAACAATCAGGAAATAATCCACGTACCCCATGCTTTCAATAACGCTCAGCTCGTACTCCAAACGCTCCCGCAGCTGGGGAGTTTCCTCCGGATAACGCTCCTTCCAGCCCTTTTCGCACAGCATGCGCAGATAACTTTTGGCATCATATCCCGCCGGAACATCATACTGGGGCAGCTTTAATTCGTGGAATTTAAACTCCAGCTGGCACCGCTGGGCGATTTTTTCGGTGTTTTCCAAGGCCTGCAGAGCATAGGGGAACAACTGCGCCATCTCTTCCGGCGACTTCAGATAATACTGTCCGCCTTCGTAACGCATGCGATCCACGTCATCCACTTTTTTATTGGTCTGAAT
>JAFUJY010000238.1 GCA_017467985.1 Bacillota bacterium | reverse complement strand
TCAGTGAGCAGCTGCTCCTGATATTCTTCGGTCCACTTATCCATGTTAGGACTGCGGTAGCCGTACACCGCACCGGCACCAATTTCACTGATGATAAAGGGCTTGCCGGCACCTGGGGTGGTCTGCACCCAGTCATACAGCTGATTGTAATAATCGTTGGTGGACTGATTGATATACCACAGGGGATAAATATTATAGGAAATAATGTCCGGCAGATCCATACACAGGTCGATGTAGTGCTTGCAGCTGGCAAACGTGGTGGGACGGGAAGGATCCAGCTTCTTGATTTGAGCAAACTGACGCTCGTAACAGGCGCGGCCGTACTGGGTCTCGCTGGCACACTCATTCATGATACCCCACATAATAATGGAAGGATGATTGAAGTGATCCCGGATCATTTCGTTGATGCAGTCTTCACACTGCTGATCAAAATTGGGATTGCGCATGTTTTCTTCGGTCAGGCCCCGGGCGTGGTTTTCTTCCCATACAAACAGGCCCTTTTCGTCACACAGGTCCAAAAACAGCGGGTCATTGGGATAGTGACTGGTACGAACAGCGTTGGCGCCGATATCGGCGAACAGATTGAGGTCGTGATCCAGCGCGGTCATGGGCAGAGCGCAGCCGAACAGAGGATGATCCTCATGTCGGCAGAAACCGCGGATTTGGATGGGCTTGCCATTGTAAAGGATGTCCTTGCCAGAAACCTTCACTTCGCGGAAACCAACACGGTCAATCTGGTCGTCACAGGGCTCGCCGCCATCCAGGGACAGAGAGGTGTTGACCATGTACAGCACAGGATTCTCAGGAGAGTAGGCCTGGGCTGCGGGACAGGCAACCATACCGCTGACGGTGGTACGCTCACCGGCGGGAACAGTGACATTTTCCCAAGTAAATGCGCCCAAATCCAGAGAAGTGTTAACGGTGGCAGTATGTGCAGCCTGGCTAACATTACGCAGGGACACTTCTAACTTCAGGCTCCACTGATCGTCGTTCAGCACAGGAGTCATGTGAATCCACTCAATAAATACATCGGGCACGATTTCAAAGGCTACGGGACGGGAAATACCGCCGTAGGAATAATAGTCATTTTCAATGTGCAGGGAAGAAGCCTCGGAGAATTCATTGGAAACATGTACTTCCAGCAGATGCTCCCCGGCCTGGGCCGCAGGCACGACCGCATCAAAAGCGGTAAAAGCATTGTAATGATGGGCAATATGTACGCCGTCCAGGCTGACATCGGCGGTATGGCTCACACCTTCAAAAACCAGACGCAGGTTACCGGCGCCGTTGATCTTGCGGCTGTAAGTGGCCTGACCACGATAGCTGCCAAAGCCGGGATAGGTCTCCCAACAACTGGGCACAGCCACCTTCATGGAGTCATGACCGGGCACATCAAACTGCCACAGGTTGCTCAGCTCTTCCTGGTGACGGATTTTATGTGTAATAAAAGAACGAATCATAGCAAAACCTCCTGAATAATTTCTGATTATAGAATACTTGATTTTGAGGAAAGTGTCAAGGTGGGGGAGATTGCATAATTTGTTGAGATGATTGTAAAAAGGGGCAGATGGTCGCACGCAGTCTGGCTGACATATAACCTACCCCTTGACAAAAATCTCCTCACCCTCTATAATTATAATGTTAGGAAAGGAGGGAGCCGTATGGCGGTAGAAGTCAGGCTGCCGGCTTTTGAAGGGCCGCTTGATCTGCTGCTGCATTTGATTGAAAAGAATCAGGTGGATATTTATGATATTCCCATCTATGAGATCACGCAGCAGTACCTTGCTTGTTTGGACGAGTGGAATAAGAAGAATATGGAGATTGCCAGCGAATTTATTGTAATGGCGGCAACTCTGATTAATATTAAAGCCAAAATGCTTCTTCCGGTGCAGAAGGAAGAAGAAAACGAAGAAGACCCAAGAGACGAACTAATTCGTCGTTTGTTGGAGTATAAGCGGTATAAGGAGGCAGCGGCTGAGTTCCGGGCCATGATGCCCAATCCCCAGTATCTGTGGTTGTATCGCAGCCGGGAAGTGGTGCAGCTGCCGCCCCAGATCCCGCCCATCAGTAAGCTTTTGGCGGGGGTAACGCCGGAAGCTTTGTATGATCTGTATACTCGGGCGGTGAAGAGCCAGCGGGAAAGCATAGATCCCCTTCGTTCCACATTTAGATCAGTAGCAAAAGATTCATATACAATAGAAGAAAAAATTCAGGATTTGATGAGTACGCTGGAGGCGCTGCAGACGGTTAGTTTTTATAGTTTGCGAGAAAAGAGTAAGTCACGCCAGGAGGAAATTACATACTTTTTGGCCATGCTGGAGCTGAACCGCAGCAGTTTGGTGTACTTGGAGCAGGAAAAGCAGTTTGCAGATATTATTATGTCGCCCCGGCGGGATGACGAACCACCCAAGGTGACACAGGCTGAGGAACAGTTGGAAATCAGCGAGATCGAAGAGATCGAGGAAGTCGAAGACTTCGAAGAAATCGAGGAAGTCGAAGAAATCGAGGAAGTCGAAGAGGTCGAAGAGGTCGAAGAGGTCGAAGAGATCGAGGAAGTCGAAGAGGTCGAAGAGATTGAGGAAGTCGAAGAGATCGAAGAAATCGAAGAGATCGAGGAAGTCGAAGAGATCGAGGAAATCGAAGAAGTCGAAGACCTGGAGACCCTCGAAGAAATGAAAGCTCTCGATGAGCTTCCCGATGATATCGAAGACTCCGAAGTCGTGATTGAAGAAGAGATAGAAGGAGAGGGCCAGGAAGATGAGCCAGGAAATTCAGGAGAATCAGAACCAAAAAAAGAATGAGCCGCCAGTGCATGAGGCGCAGGAGACAGTACAGGTCCCCCAGGATAAATTGGAGCAAGTGGCAGAAGCTTTGCTCTTCTCCGCAGGGGACAGTGTTGCCTTGGTACACATTGCGAAGACGCTGGGCTTGGATCAGCGGTCGGCACAAGAAGTGATTGAGCAGCTGGCGGCAAAATATGACGCAGATATGCGGGGCATTCGGATTCTTCGGGTAGGCAATTCCTATCAGATGAGCAGTCGCCCCGACTATTATCCCTTTATCGGTCAGTTGTTTAAGGCGGCAGCCGCTTCCATCAACATGACCGATACCCAGATGGAAACTTTGGCCATCATCGCTTACAGGCAGCCGGTGACCAAAATGGAGATCGAAGAGATTCGTGGCGTTCGTTCCGATGCCATCGTAAATCGTTTGGTGGAGTACGGCTTAATCGAAGAAAAGGGCCGTCTGAAGGCACCGGGCCGTCCCATTCAATTCGGCACCACCGAAGAATTCTTAAAGTTCTTTGGGCTGGAGAGTTTGGAACAGATGCCCCACTTGAAGGAAGCTGCGGCAGATGCGGTGGAGCATGGTGTGGGTCAGATGGATTTAGCAGATTTGGAGATTTTGGAAGAATCTGAGGAGGGTTGATAATGCCCAGAATAGAAAAAGAAATCATGAACGGATGGGAGTTTGCGCTGGATCAGCGGGAACATTTCCAACCGGTGATCTTGCCCCATGACTGGGGGATTGAGGCTCCCATGGATCCTAAGATGGATTTTGGTGCCAATCAGGGTTACCGCAAATACTGCAATGTGGGTTGGTATCGCACCACACTGGATGTGAAAATCCAAAAAGGATATCAGTATTATCTGGACTTTGGCGGTATCGGGGAGAACAGCACCATTTGGGTGAATGGTCAGGAGGCCGGCGGCCGCAAGTATGCCTACAGCAGTTTTCGGCTGAATGTAACCCCATATATAATAGAAGGAAAAAATCAGATTCTGATTAAGGTGGATGCCAGTACTCCCCAGAAGGACCGCTGGTACAGCGGTGCGGGTATCTACCGTACAGTGAAGTGGCTGGAACTGGAGGATAAGCATTTCGTTGAAGAAGAAATTGTCATCCAGGCCAAGAGTGATGGTCAACTGCAGATTGATACCGGGCTTGTAGCTCAGGTACGGGCAACCATCGCCGGGCAGGAGGCAGCCAGCGACGACGGCAAAATGACCATGCAGGTAGATAACGTGCATCTGTGGTCTGCGGAGGATCCCTATTTGTACGATCTGCAGCTGGATTTGCTGGATGGTGAGCGGGTAACCGACACGATTACGCTGAAGATTGGTTTTCGCAGTGTGGAACTGCGGCCCAATGAGGGTCTGTTCGTCAACGGTCAGCATACCATCTTAAAGGGGATCTGCGTGCATCAGGATTTTGCCTGCAGGGGCATTGCCGCCAGGAAGGAACTGTGGCAAGAGCGCCTGGAAATCCTAAAAGAAATGGGCTGCAACGCCATTCGTCCCGCCCACCATGTGTACAGCCGAGAGTTTTTGGATCTGTGCGACGAGATGGGCTTTTACGTGTACGAAGAGTGCTTTGATAAGTGGAAGAGCGGCCTATATGCCCGATATTACGAGACCGAATGGCAAAAAGATGTGGAAGCCATGATCAAGCGGGATCGCAATCGTCCCAGTATTATTTTCTGGGGTGTGGGTAACGAAGTGGAGAACCAGGGGCAGGAGTCCATGATTGGGATTATGAAAGAGTTAACCGAGTATGCCCGGGTACTGGATCCCACTCGTCCCGTATCCTACGCCATGAATCCTCATTTCAAGCGGGAAAGCAATATCGATGCCTCTAAGGTAAAGGATATTCAGAAGTTTGTGGATGAGATCGATGATCGGGAGATCTACGACATGGATGAGAAGGTGGAGCGTATCCGCCGTATCGCCGATTATGTGGATTTTATCTCCTGTAATTATCAGGAGCAGTGGTATGAGGCGATTCACGAGGCCATTCCGGACAAGCTGATTCTGGGTACCGAGGTGTACCAGTACTTTATGGGAGATTACAATCAGCTGCAAAATTATACCCAGCATAATCCGTCCCTGGTGCCCATGGAGTATTCCTATGTGATGGGCAGCATGATCTGGACTGCATTTGATTATCTGGGAGAGGCGGGAAAGTTCCCCTCCAAGGGCTGGTGCGGGGCGCCTATTCGGACCAATGGCGTGAAAAAGCCCATGTTCTATGCGCTGAAGAGTCTGTGGACAGAAGAACCCATGGTACATTTTTCTGTAATGGACTACAGCATCTGCGACGATAATGTGAAGGAGCACTGGGATGCGCCCCAGTATGTGGAGCACTGGCATTTCCCCCAGTTCCACCGGGTTGTGATCCCTTATATGATTGCCACCAACTGTGATGAAGTAGCAGTATACTTAAATAAAAAGCGATATTATGTGACCAAACCGGAAAAGGGCATGGTTACAGGATATATTCCCTGGCAGGCTGGGGTGATTGAGGTTGTGGGCATTCGAGACGGAAAAGAAGTATGTACTCATAGGGTTAAGACCCCCGGCCCGGCAGTCAAGCTGCAGTTTGCCCAGGATACCATCACTTTGCCCGCCCAGGAGGGCTATGAAAAGCTGATTACCGTGGAGGCAGCGGATGAGGAGGGAAATCCTTATTTCCGGGAAAGCAGTGAAGTACGGTTTAAGGTAGAAGGGCCCGCACAGATTATGGCGGTGGATCACGGGAACCTGATGAGCAATGAGCCCTATAATTCCGACCGGGTACATATGTATCGGGGCAAGGCCAGTGCTTTGATCCGCCTGGACGGAACACCGGGCCGCGTGGTGCTTAGCGCCTTTGCGGACGGAATGTATAGCGCAAGAATCACAATTATTATAGAAGGAGCGTGACGAGAATGTTGTATGTAGGTATTGATTTAGGAACATCGGCGGTTAAGTTGGTCATGATGCAGGGGGACGGCACCATTGTAAAGATGGCTTCCAAGGAGTATCCGCTGTATTTCCCCAATCCCGGTTGGTCTGAGCAGAAGCCGGAAGACTGGTGGACCGGTGTGATGGAAGGAATGAAGGAGCTGCTGGAGGGCGTGGATGCGTCTCAGGTGGCCGGTATCAGCTTTGGCGGTCAGATGCATGGTCTGGTTGTACTGGATGATCAGGACCAGGTGATTCGCCCTGCGATTTTGTGGAACGATGGCCGTACCACCGCTGAGACCGATTATTTGAACAACGAGATTGGTAAGGAAACTCTGTCCAAGTATACTGCTAACATCGCATTTGCTGGTTTTACCGCTCCCAAGATTTTGTGGATGCGCAATAATGAGCCGGAGAAGTTTGCCAAGATTGCCAAGATTATGCTGCCCAAGGATTATCTGGCCTACATGCTGACCGGCGTACACTGCACCGATTATTCCGATGCCTCCGGTATGCTGCTGCTGGATGTGGAGCATAAGTGCTGGTCCAAGGAAATGATGGAGATCTGTGGTGTGACTCGTGAGCAGCTGCCGGATCTGTACGAAAGTTATGAGAAGGTGGGCGTTGTAAAGGCTGAGATTGCCAAGGAACTGGGCCTGTCTGATCATGTAGTGGTTGCTGCAGGTGCGGGTGATAATGCTGCGGCTGCAGTGGGTACCGGTACTGTTGGCGATGGCCAGTGTAATATTTCTCTGGGTACTTCCGGAACCATCTTTATTTCCAGCAAGAATTTTGGTGTGGACAGCCATAATGCTCTGCATGCCTTTGACCATGCGGATGGCAAGTTCCATCTGATGGGCTGCATGCTGAGCGCCGCTTCCTGTAACAAGTGGTGGATGGATGACATTATCGGCACCAAGGATTATGCTGCGGAGCAGGCGGATATCACCAAGCTGGGTGAAAATCATGTGTATTTCCTGCCGTATCTGATGGGTGAGCGTTCTCCTCATAATGATCCTAAGGCAAGAGGTACTTTTACCGGTCTGACCATGGACAATACCCGTGCGGATATGACTCAGGCAGTATTGGAGGGTGTAACCTTCGCTCTGCGTGATTCCTTTGAAGTGGCCAAGGCCCTGGGCATCAAGATTGAGCGTACCAAGATCTGCGGCGGCGGTGCTAAGAGTCCCCTGTGGCGCAAGATTATGGCCAATGTCTTGGGCATTCCGGTGGACATTCCGGCTTGTGAAGAAGGTCCTGGTTACGGCGGTGCGATTTTGGCGGCGGTGGCCTGCGGCGAATATGCCTCTGTGGAGGAAGCTTGTGCTAAGCTGATCCATGTCATTGATACTGAGGAACCGGATGCTGAGCTGACTGCCAAGTATGAGGCTCGTTATCAGACCTTTAAGCAGATTTATCCTGCCCTGAAGGAAGTTTTTCAGCATATGGAATAAGCTTTGTGCCCTTCTCATAGACTGCATTAAAGGACTATGGGAAGGGCAGTATTGTGAAAAAATGGATTGGCGCGGCGTTATGCCTGCTTTTAGTGGTGGTGCAGACCCCCAGGGTGGTAGCACTGCCGGATTTGTCGCTGAATGCGCTGTCGGCGGTGGTGATGGAAGCTTCTACGGGGCGGATCTTATACGAAAAGAACGCTTATGAGCAGCGGCCCATGGCCAGTACGACGAAGGTGATGACCTTGATTGTGGCCCTGGAGGCGGATTGCGGTGAGGAGTTGGCTACAGTCAGCGAACTGGCGGCCAAGCAGCCGGAAGTGCATATGGATATGCGGGCTGGGGAACAATACCGTATGCAGGATCTGTACTACGCCATGATGCTGGAGTCCTGGAACGATACGGCGGTGGTCATTGCAGAGCATATCAGTGGGTCGGTGGCGGCCTTTTGTGAGTTGATGACCCAAAAGGCCAGGGAGATCGGTGCCATGCATACCCAGTTCAAGACGCCCAATGGACTGGATGCCCAAGGGCATTACACCACGGCGGCGGACTTAGCGCGGATTATGGCCTACGCCATGGAAAATGAAGAATTTCGGCAGATCATCAATACCCAGAGCTATACCATCCGCACGGAGGATGGTAACAGCCGTAGTGTGACTGTCCACAATCATAATCCCATGCTGGGTTCATATGTTGGGACCACCGGAGGAAAGACTGGGTATACTAACGAAGCGGGTCTTTGTCTGGTCACGTCTGCCCAGCGGGACGGAGTGGAGCTAATTGCAGTGGTGCTGGCTTCCGGCTGGCCACCCCATTCTAAATACCGAGTAGCTGATGCGGCAAAGCTGCTGGATCTGGGGTTTGAGAACTTCGCTTTTGAACAGATTGTCAGCGCCGGGACACCGGTGGAAGAGATGATTGAGGTGGCGGGCGGTACAGTGGACTATGTCAACGCCCATGTGAGTCAGGATTTTTCGTATTTTGTGACGGAAGAGGACCAGGTGGAGTTGATCTGTGACCTACCCTACAGTTTACAGGCGCCCATTCGTAAGGGTGACTTGGTGGGAGCGGTGACGGTGTTGGTGAACGACACGCCGGTGGCGGTGCTGGAGGTCTTGGCGGACCAGGACTGCGCCATCCGGAATTTACAATATTATTGGAAGAAACTACTATATTACTATACATATATTTAGGAAGGAATGACTGCAATGGGAGAATTGGTCAGACTGCAGAAGTACATGGCAGAGGCGGGCGTGGGTTCCCGTAGAAAGTGTGAAGAATGGATTGCCCATGGCCAGGTGAAGGTCAACGGGGAGGTTGTGATGGAGCTGGGAACCAAGGTGGACCCAGATCGGGATGTGGTGGAATTTCGTGGTAAGCGCATTCAGCCGGAGACAGAACTGGTGACCGTGTTGCTGAATAAGCCGGCGGGCTATGTGACTACCAGCCGGGATCAGTTTAATCGGCCGGATGTGTGTGATCTGGTAAAAATTCCGGGCCTGCGGCTGTACCCGGTGGGGCGTCTTGATTACCAGACCACCGGTCTTTTGCTGCTGACCAACGATGGGGATCTGGCATTTCATTTGACCCATCCCAAGCATCATATTCCCCGTACCTATGAGGCTATTTTGAAAGGGAGACCCGACAGTGAAGCCATTTCCCGATTGGAGCGGGGCGTTCGTCTGGATGACGGTTATAAAACCAAGCCTGCCAAGGTCCGCGTGATTGAAGGCAGCGAAAATAGCAGCCGGGTGGAGTTCACACTGTTTGAAGGGAAGAATCATCAGGTGCGCCGAATGGCCCGTGCTGTAGGGCATCCGGTTATGCGTCTGCGTCGTGTGGCGATGGGGACACTAGAGTTGGGAGATGTGGCAGAGGGTCGCTTCAGAAGATTGACGGAAGAAGAAGTGTTGGCGCTGAAAAAAGCGTCCGGGATGAAGGTATGAGTTGTTTAACTAGTCAAAAGATGCGTCAGTTGGCACCGGAACTGGATCCCCTGCGGATTGGTACCGGTTGGAAGCCGGAGGATCTGGCAAAGCCCCAGATTATGATCGAGAGCACCTATGGTGATTCCCATCCCGGCAGTGGCCATCTGAATCAGTTAGTGGAAGAGGTGCGCCGAGGCATCGCCCATGCAGGCGGTCATGGTGCCAGATATTTTTGTACAGATATTTGTGATGGCGAGAGCCAAGGAACGGATGGCATTAATTTCAGTCTGGTCAGCCGGGAAATGATTGCCGGTATGATTGAGATCCATGCCAATGCCACACCTTTTGATGGTGCGGTATATTTGTCCAGCTGTGATAAAGGTGTGCCCGGGAACTTGATGGGCATGATGCGGGTGGATATTCCGTCCATTTTTGTGCCGGGAGGTACCATGAATGCGGGTCCGGATATGCTTACACTGGAACAGCTGGGTATGTACAGTGCCAAGTTCCAGCGGGGGGAGATTGACGAAGAAAAGCTGAACTGGGCCAAGTGCAATGCCTGTCCCAGCTGCGGAGCCTGTTCTTTTATCGGAACGGCCTCCACTATGCAGATTATGGCGGAGGCTCTGGGGTTGGCGCTGCCGGGCAGTGCTTTGATGCCGGCTGCCAGTCCGGATCTGTTAAAGTTCGCTTATGAAGCAGGGCAGAGGGCGGTGGAACTGGCTTACCTACCGGAAATGAAGCCCAGCAAAATCGTTACTCTGGAGAGTTTTGAGAACGCCATTTTGGTGCATGCGGCCATCTCCGGCAGTACCAATTGTCTGCTGCATCTTCCTGCCATTGCCCACGAGCTGGGGATTGAGATCACAGGAGATACATTCGACCGTCTGCATCGTGGAGCAAGATATCTGCTGGATGTGCGTCCCGCAGGGCGATGGCCGGCGGAGT
>JAFUJY010000237.1 GCA_017467985.1 Bacillota bacterium | reverse complement strand
TGATGAACTGATCGAAGTAAAGCGTGCGGATGGTGACGAAGAGGTTCTGCTGGCCACCAAGAAGGGTCAGATGATCCGTTTCCACGAAAATGATGTACGTGCTACCGGCCGTACTTCCATGGGTGTTCGTGGTATTACTCTGGATGCAGGGGACGAAGTGATCGGAATGCAGCTGAAGAGTGAGGGCGAGACTGTGCTGGCAGTAACAGAAAGCGGCATGGGTAAGCGTACCGATATGGATGAGTTCCCGGTACAGCACCGTGGTGGTAAGGGTATTCGTTATTATAAGATCACTCCTAAGACCGGTGATGTGGTTGGCTTTAAGGTTGTGAAGGAGCAGCAGGATATGCTGCTGATCACCTCCGAGGGCGTTATCATTCGTCTGAGAGTGGCCGATGTTTCTAAGATTGGCCGTGTAACTTCCGGTGTGAAGTTGATCGGTTTGGATAAGGGCGTTAAGGTTGTAAGTGTAGCCCGCATTCGTGAGGATAAGATGGATGAATAAATGGCAGAAGCACCTTTGGGTGCTCCTGCTGATCCTTGCACTGTGCTTAGTTCCGGTGGTATCTGCAGCAAACGGCGGCGAAGAGCCGGTGACGGAGCTGCAGAGCCGATATCGGACCAATGATGCGCTCAACGGTCTGCGCAATAATCTGGGGCTTAAAACCCTGAGTATTGTATCGGAACTGAGACAGGCAGCTCAGAACCACAGCTACTATATGTATAGTGCCAAAAAGGCGGCTGGGCTGGAAGTTCAATATGCAGAGGGATTTACCGGTGTAAGTGCCATGGATCGTGTGTTATATGCAGGATACGATGGGCAGACGGTGCTGGAGATCAATGCGAACCGAACCACCGATTACACTCAAATGCTAAAATATGCTCTGCATGATCCGGCCAAGCGCTATGCGCTGCTGCATCCCGGTTATGATGGGGTGGGGTACGGAATCACCGAAGACTATGGCTGTGTGCTCCTGGGCAGCTCGAAAGGCGCAGTATGGAGCGATATCATGGTCATGTACCCTTACGCAGGTCAGCAGGAAGTGGGTAACTGTTCCCTGGCGCGTTTGGGGGATGAGGTTCCCAGTGCCGTGGCGCAAAGTACCAGTCGTTATTTGATTGGCGAGCCCATAACCATTACTTATTATACTCCCGGCGGTGAGCCGCTGGAGTTTCGTCATGTGAAGTTCACATTGACAGACACCAAACGGGGACAGGAAGTGGGGACAAGCATCGTGCTTCCTCAGGAACAGTTCCAATTGGTGCAGACCATGAGTGTGTATCCTCTGGAGATGTATAATACAGATACACGTTATGAAGTGTCCTTTGCCTGTGAAATCTGGTGTAATGATGAATTGTTGACTACGGTGGAGCAGGTATGGTCCTATACCAGTTCCGGACCGGATTCCATCGGTGAAATCAGCCGGTTAGATGGCCTGGTGCGGTTGGCACAGATCTTTGGCATTTCCCAGGAAGCGTATGAGAAGAGTCCGGAGAATCAGTTCCGAGATTATGCCTATAATGCCCAGTCTCCGGAAAGTATTTTGGTATATCATTTGGCCCAGGGTGCCATTGTGGATGCAGGGAATACGTTGCTTCCCAATGAAGGGGTAAGACGTGAGCAGATGGCGGTATGGATGATGCGGTTACTGCGTCAGAATCACCGAGAACTGTACGATTCCATTGCCTTGACATATGACGACACCTTCGAGGACATTAATGAGTGCAGCACCGATGAGGCCAAGGCGGCTGTACAAAGAGCGTATATGCTCGGCCTGGTAAAAGACCAGGGCGGCGGTAAATTCAGTCCTACGGTATATATTACCCGAACTGAATTTGAATCATGGATGACTGCGCTGGAGGATCTGCTTCCGGCAGAACCCGAAGCGACAGAATAAAATAGAAAAGGAGCGATCATTATGAATTTTGAAATGCAGCATCCTGCGGACCAAATTGTTATGATTATGAACAGAATCTATCATAATGGTATGACCACCACTTCCGGCGGTAATTTGTCCATTATGGATGATGACGGCGTGATGTGGATTAGTCCCAGCGGAGTGGATAAAGGTACTCTGCGCCGGGAAGATATCATGCGTGTATTCCCCGATGGTACTTACGAAGGTCTGCACAGACCTTCTGTAGAATATCCCTTCCACCAGGCGATTTATAAGGCTCGCCCTGATTTGAAGGCTATTTTGCATGCCCATCCGCCCACACTGGTTGCTTTTTCCGTAGCACGTAAGTTCCCGGATACCCTGCTGGTACCCAATGCAAAACTCCTGTGCGGCGACTTGGCTTATGCGGATTATGCTACCCCCGGCAGCGCCAAGTTGGGTGAGTATATCGCCCGCGAGTTTGCAAAGGGTTACAATACCGTTATGCTGGAAAATCATGGTGTAGTTATTGGTTCCGGTGAAGGCCTGTTCAAGGCGTTCATGATTTTTGAGACGCTGGATTATTGTGCTCGTCTGGAGATCAATGCCCGCACCATTGGCCAGACCCCTCGTCCGCTGACCAAAGCAGAACTGGAGCGCTTTAAGCACAAGACCCAGCCTGCCATGGAAGAATTCGAAGCCAAGCATTCCAGTCGTGAGCTGGCCATGCGCCGGGATATGTGCGAACTGATTAAGCGTGCATATAATAATGAGCTGTTCACCAGCAGCCAGGGTACCTTCTCCTGTCGCTTGAGTGAAAATAGCTTCTTGATCACACCCTATGCTAAGGACCGCGATTATTTGGAGCCGGAGGATCTGGTTCTGATTCAGGATGGTAAGAGAGAAGCAGGTAAGTTTCCTTCCCGTTCTGTAAAGCTGCATATGGAGCTTTACAAACAGCATCCGGAGATCCAGACCGTCATTGTTGCCCATCCGCCTCACATCATGGCCTTTGCAGTAACGGATACGGATTTTGATGCCCGTCTGATTCCGGAGAGCTATCTGCAGCTGCGAACTGTCCAGAAGTATCCCTTTGGTTCCACCTTTATGGAGGCAGAGGAGCTGGCATCCAAGCTGCACGCAGATAATCCTGTGGCCATTATCGAAAATGACTGTGTCATTGCCACCGGTACATCTCTGATCAATGCCTTCGATAAGCTGGAGGTTATGGAATACAGTGCCAAGTCCGTTATTCTGACCCACAATGTAGGTTCCATCATCCGCATCAGCGACGAAGAAGTGGACGAACTGGAAGTTGCATTTGGTTTGAAGTAATAATTAAAACTAAGGGCTCCGGCTGTGTAATGCGCCGGAGCCCCAAACATACCCGAAAAGAGAGATATATCATGACACAATTAGAAAAGGCTTTGCAGCTGCATGAGGAGTGGCAGGGAAAACTCTCCGTGCAGGCAAAAATGAAAGTAGACTCTCGGGAGGCCCTGTCCATGGCCTATACCCCCGGTGTTGCTGAACCCTGCAAAAAGATTCATGCCAATCCTGAGGATGTATACAAATATACCATGAAGGGCAATCTGGTGGCGGTGGTAACCGATGGTACCGCAGTGTTGGGCTTGGGAGATATCGGCCCGGAGGCAGCCATGCCTGTTATGGAAGGAAAGGCCGTGTTGTTCAAAGAGTTCGGCGGAGTGGATGCGGTTCCCATCTGCCTGGATACCAAGGATCCGGACAAGATTGTAGAGACAGTCAAGCTCCTGGCCCCCACCTTTGGCGGTATCAACCTGGAGGATATATCAGCCCCCCGCTGTTTTGAAATCGAACAGCGATTGGATGCAGAACTGGACATCCCCGTATTCCACGATGATCAGCATGGTACGGCCATGGTGGTGCTGGCAGCCCTGACCAACGCCCTGCGGGTGGTGGGTAAGGAGCGCGCCAATGCCCGGGTGGTTGTGAATGGTGCCGGTGCCGCAGGTATCGCCATCAGTAAGCTGCTGATTAGTGACGGCTTTGGTGATGTGGTGTTATGCGACAAAGTGGGGGTCCTTCATCCCGGAGTGGAAGGCATGAACCCCGCCCAGGCCCAGATGGCCCAGATCACCAATAAGTCCGGAATTACCGGCAAGTTGGCCGATGCCCTGAAGGGTGCGGATATTTTTGTGGGTGTGTCTGCCCCTGGGATTGTAACCACGGAGATGGTTGCATCCATGGCTAAGGATGCCATTGTTTTTGCCATGGCTAACCCCACCCCCGAGATTATGCCCGATCTGGCCAAGGCCGGCGGTGCCCGCATCGTGGGGACCGGCCGTTCAGATTTCCCCAACCAGATCAATAATGTACTGGTGTTCCCGGGATTGTTCAAGGGAGCACTGGCAGCCCGCCGTAAGATCACTCAGCAGATCAAGCTGAATGTGGCCCATGCCCTGGCGGATATGATTCCCGCAGACGAGCTGAACGAGGAGAATTTGATTCCTTATGCCTTTGATCCCCGGGTGGCCGACACCATTGCAAATGCTGTTATTAATTCTTAAAGAGGAGAAATATTATTATGAAAATCAGTACCAAATGTTTACATTCCGGTTATAAGCCGGGCAACGGTGAGGCCAATGCGCTGCCGATTTATCAGAGTACGACTTTTACTTATGATTCCACCGATCATGTAGGTCAGCTGTTTGACCTGAGTGCCTCCGGTCATTTTTACACCCGTTTGTCCAACCCGACTACGGATGTAGTGGAGCAGAAGATTGCGGATTTGGAAGGCGGTATTGGTGCTCTGTGTACTTCCTCCGGTCAGTCTGCCACCACCCTGGCTATTCTGAACATCCTGCATGCAGGTGACCATATGGTCAGCACCGCCACCATTTACGGCGGTACCGTGAATCTGTTTGCTGTAACCATGAAGAAGATGGGTATTGAGGTAACCTTTGTGGATGCGGATGCCAGTGACGAAGAGATTCAGAAGGCATTTAAGCCCAACACCAAGGCCATGTTTGGTGAGACCATTGCCAACCCTGCTATCGCAGTGCTGGATATTGAGCGTTTGGCGGGTATTGCCCACAAGAATGGTGTACCCTTTATCGTGGATAACACTTTTGCAACCCCTGTACTGTGCCGTCCCTTTGAGTTTGGTGCGGATATCGTAGTTCATTCCACCACCAAGTACATGGATGGCCACGCCGTGCAGATGGGTGGTGTAATCGTAGACAGCGGTAACTTTGACTGGACCAATGGCAAGTTCCCGGAATTTACCGTACCGGATGAGTCCTACCATGGTATTGTGTACACTGAGGCCTTTGGTAAGGCAGCTTATATCACCAAGGCTCGTGTACAGATGATGCGTGACTTGGGCGCCGCTCAGACTCCCATGGGTGCATTCCTGCTGAACTTAGGCCTGGAGACCCTGCCCCTGCGAATCAAGCAGCACAGCAAGAACGCTGAAGAAGTGGCTGCATACCTGGCCACTCGTACCGATAAGATTGAATTTATCAACTATCCCACAGTTCCCGGCAATAAGTATTATGACCTGGCTGAAAAGTATCTGCCTGAGGGTAAGAGCGGTGTTATCGCATTCTCCATCAAGGGTGGCCGAGAAGTGGCAGCTAAGTTTATCGATAGCCTGAAGATGATCAATCTGGTGGTTCATGTGGCAGATATTCGTACTTGTGTACTGCATCCTGCCAGTTCCACCCATCGTCAGCTGACCGATGAACAGTTGGTGGCCGGTGGTGTTACTCCGGGCTTAATTCGTTTGTCTGTGGGTCTGGAAGATGTGGAAGATATTCTGGAGGATATCAAACAGGCTCTGGATCAGATCTAAAAATACGGGCCGGGCAACCGGCCCTTTTTCAATGTATGAAAGGATTATGGGATGAAACAGAGTAAAAAAGCTGTTGTGGATATGACGCAGGGCAGTATCATCAAAAAGTTTATACTGTTTGCACTGCCTTTGTTGGTGGGAAACCTGTGTCAGCAGTTGTATAATACGGTGGATAGTATCATCGTGGGAAATTATAACGGAGCAGAGGCTTTGGCAGCGGTGGGAACCGCAGGTTTCCCCATGGATGTAATGTTGGCCATCTTTTTAGGACTGAGTTCGGCGGCTACAATTTTGGTGTCCCAGTATGTGGGTGCAGGGGAACGTGCAACCATTCGGGATGTGGTGCGCACTGCCAATAGTTTCCTGATGTTATGCTCAGTGCCCATTACCATCGTGGGGGTTCTGATAAGCCGTTGGATTCTGGGATGTATGCAGGTACCGGCGGATGTAATGGACGAAGCCTATATTTATCTGGTGATTATTTTTGTGGGGACCATTGCAAGTCTGGGGTATAACCTGAATGCAGGTGTGCTGCGCGGCCTGGGAGATAGTCAGGCGCCTCTGATTGCCCTGGTGATTTCCAGTATTACAAATATTATATTGGACCTGGTGTTTGTCATCGTTTTCCATTGGGGCGTGGCGGGAGTGGCCATTGCCACCGTAATTGCCACTTTTGTGTCCTGGTTTTATAGTATTTGGTACATCAAAAAGAATTATCTGGAACTGGAATTTAAGGTATTTTCTCTGCAGCTGGACAAGCATTGGATTCGCCGAATGGTCAGCCTGGGTCTGCCCCTTGGCTTTAACAGCGGTGTATATTCTTTAGGACATCTATTGCTGCGAAGCATTGTAAATAGTCATGGTTCAGTGTTTATGGCGGGAGCAACCGCTTCCGGTAAGCTGGATTCCATCGTATACATGGTGTTGGCAGCCCTTGCGGTGTCCACCACCACCTTTGCAGGACAAAATGCGGGTGCCGGAAAAATGGAGCGTCTGAAGAAGGGAATTAAGAGCATCATGATTGTGAATGTGGTGAGCAATTTTGTGATCTGCATGATCATGACCATCTGGGGACGGGAATTCCTGTGGATTTTTAATCAGGATCCGGAAGTGATTGAAGCGGGATACATTTTTATTGTATGGTGTTTCCCGTGGTATTGGCTGTATGCCGCATTCCACACCTTGAATTGTTTCCTGAACGGTGTGGGCGAGGTAAAACTGCCCACGGCGGCCTGCTTAATCATGTTCTGGCTGTTCCGCTTGCCACTGGCATATTTCCTGTCCGTAACCTTCGGTCAGAACTGGTTATATATGTGTTACGGGGTGAGCTGGGTGTTAGGACTGGCCATCACAGGGGTGTATTTCTTGAGAGGAACTTGGCAAAAAAAGGTGATCAAAAATGAAGAATAATAATGGAGAGGGCAGACATATTCTGCCCTTTTTCTGGATGAAGGGTGAAAGTCAGGAGATCATCCTGGAAGAACTGGCAAAGGTGAGGGAATGTGGGATCAAAGAAGTGTGTCTTGAGTCCCGTCCCCATCCGGATTTTGCGGGACCAAAATGGTGGGAGGACCTGAAGTGTGTTATTGATGATTGTAAGACTCATGATATGCGAGTGTGGATTTTGGATGATTCCCATTTTCCTACGGGGTATGCCAACGGTGGATTCGCCAAATGTCCGGAAAAGGCTAAGTGGTACTTGGCAGAGCGTCACATGGATGTGGTGGGGCCGGCGGAGAGCAGTGCTGTGTGGCTTCAGCCATTCTTAGGCAGCGAAGGCCACTTGCTGGCAGTGTTGGCATTTCAGAAACCTGACGGAGAAAGTCAGGCGGTGCGTCGTTATGGCGCAGTGGACTTGACGGAGAAGATGCATAATGGCCGGCTGTATTGGGACATCCCCAAGGGCCGCTGGCGTATCTTTGTGTTGTATACCACCCAAAAGGGCGGAGGTCGTGACGGATATATGAATCTGATTGATTCAGAATCCGTCCGGGTATTGATTGATGAAGTGTACGAGAAGCATTATGAGCACTTTGGCGCTGAGTTTGGTCGGACCATTGCCGGGTTCTTCTCCGATGAACCGGAGCTGGGAAATGTCCCCGGCTATGGTTTTAATGAAAGATTGGGTAAGGCAGATGTAAAACTGCCCTGGAGTGCGCAGCTGGCAGAAAGACTGCAAGGGCGCTGGGGCAAAGATTATCTGTATCAGCTGGTGGGCCTATGGTATGACCAGGGACTCAAGACCGGGCGAATCCGTACGGAGTACATGGATGAGTTGACCAGGTTGGTGGCCGAGTGTTTTTCCGGTCAGGTGGGGCAGTGGTGCCAAGACCATGGTGTGGAATACATCGGTCATATTATTGAGGATGACAATGCCCATGCTCGTCTTGGCTGCAGCATAGGCCATTATTTCCGGGAGCAGTCCGGACAGCATATGGCAGGCGTGGATGTGGTGCATTTTCAGATCATGCCCGGCTTTGAGGATCCTGTCCATCGCTGGATTGCAGGGGAAGGTGACGGAGAATTCTTCCATTATGCTCTGGCAAAGCTGGCATCCTCTTATGCCCATGTGGACCCCTGTAAGAAAGGGAGAGCCCTGTGTGAACTATTCGGCAACTACAGTTGGGGATACAGTGTTTCGGATATGAAGTGGCTGACGGATCATATGCTAGTGCGGGGGATTAACTATTTCGTACCCCATGCATTTTCCATGACTTTCCCGGATCGGGATTGCCCGCCACACTTCTATGCTCGAGGGAACAATCCTCAGTTTGAAGCCTTTGCGGAGTTAATGAAATATACTGAAAAGAGGGCTGGACTGTTGAGTCGTGGTGTTCACCAAGCGGATGCGGCTATTTTATACCATGCGGAGGCGGAATGGTCCGGCGGTGAGATGATGCTTTTCCAGAAACCTGCACGGGTACTGATGGAATATCAGTTGGATTACGATGTGATCTCCGCCGATTGGCTGATGAAGGCAGAAGTGACGGAGAAGAATACGCTGAGGGTAGGAGCGGCGGAGTATCCTGCGTTGATTCTCCCCTATTGTCAGAGCATGGACTGGAAGCTTATGGAGAAAATCGGACAAATTGCAGAACATGTAAAAGTGATAATGATGGACTTGCTGCCTGATGAAGTACCGGATTGTTTCCGAAATCATGTGAAGACTGTATTTTTAGAAGAACTGCCAGAGGAGTTTGAATGTAAAATCCGTGTGGAAGGATACTGGCCCCATTTGCGGCTGGCCCGGTGGAAGACAGATGGCGGAATAATCTGCATGTTCTTTAATGAAGGCGCTGCAGATACAGTAGATTCCATTGTTCATCTGTCGGAGGAACAACGCAGATTGCAGCTGGCACCAGGACAGAGTGTGATATGGGAAGTGCCTGGCCTGC
>JAFUJY010000236.1 GCA_017467985.1 Bacillota bacterium | reverse complement strand
TAACTCTTGGAGTATTCAGGATATAGATAGAGGAGTTTGTCAAAAATGTGACCACAGTAATCAAACTTACCATCTTTGATAGTGATGCGGCCATCGCCCAGGGCCTCGGAAGGTGCCAGGGCATTATAGAAGCCGGCATCCCACAGATCTTGAACTCGGTCCAGAATATTCAATTTACCATTCACATCAAAGGTGTTGCGGGCGTCAGCATCCGGGTACCAGTTGCACAGGGCCGGGAAACCGAAGACCACCAGCAACTCCATCTTAGGTAGTACGGTGTCAAAAATATTCAGCAGAGTGATCTTACTCTCGATTTTTTCAATCTGCTGTAAGAACTCCTTTTTACCGGTATCGATGCCCCATTGACTGCCATCATTGATGGCATGATAGTGAATTCGGACATTGTAGCGAGCGTCCCGGACTGCCTTCTCGAAGAGAGCGTTGGGATCAGGATGGTAAAACATATCATAGATAATACTCTCGGGGTAACCGCAGGCGATGCCCATGCGCACAGGGTAAGCAATGTCTTCGTCCGTTTGGCCGTATTTGCGGGGGAGCTCCCACCAATTACAGCAGGTTTGCCAGATCTCGTCATTTTGCAGGGCATTGTGATAAGTGTTGTGCAATCCGATAAAGATCTCCGGGCCGAAGGTTTGCTGAGCATACTGAGCAATAAAGTTTTCCATATTTAGGGTGGAGTGTCGGAAAATGTCGAAATAGTTGTTAATGGCGGCGATGCGGATGTGATCTTGATCCTGGGGACACCAACGCATTTCAAAGAGAGTCTGAATCAGGCTGCGGCCAGTTTTCTCTTGATAATACCCAGCAAAGGCCTGACCATAGAAGCGTTCCCGGAAGCACTTAACATGATTAGGATGCTGTACGTTCAGATTCTTGTATTCATCCAGGCCGAAGCCATCGAAGGGAATATGGCTGTAGGCGTCGATAATGTCGGTGAATTCTTGTCGAGCTGCGTCACCAAAAAGGTCGCTGTACTGATAATAATGGGCGACCATGGCATAGATCGTGTAGCCGGCAAGGTCAGGGCGATCAAAAGTAATATCCAAAGCCTCCAAGTCTTCCTGGGGACAGACCTGCGCCTGGGATGTGAGATCGATCAGACTGCCTTCTTCATAAAATCCGTCACCGGTCTTCTTGAAGGCTGCTGCATACAGCAATTCGCTCTTCAGAGGAGGTGCCATATGCAGATGTCGAGCGTTCTTGCCGTGGGCATGGATGGTTTGGGACATAGAAACTTCATACTCGGTTACCAGCGCTGTACAGTCCTGAACGGCAAGATTAGGATTGCCGGGCGTATCCGCTGAACCCTGGGGCCACAACTGCAGGCCGATTTTTAGCCCTTTAGTATGGGCATAAGCCACCATATCAGCGAAAAGTGGTTTGAACTTGGCGTGATCCCAGAAGTTCAAGCCACCTCGCTGGGTCAGGAAAATCAGGTCAAAAGAAGAGTTTTTCACCAGAGTGTCGATATCCTTATAATATGTTTTGTCGGTGATGGTTTTTTCAGTCCAGAACCAGTAGTGAATCTTAGGATGTCTTGATTGTAGGGGCATGATGATCACCGCTCCTTTCATTGGAAATAGTGACGTGCATTATCTTTTTTATACCACACGAATAAAAGATTGTCAATAAAGACAGTGATCCTTATTTTTATAAAAAAATAGTAAATATAATATTGTATAGTTTGATAAATTTTTGTATAATAAAAGCAGTTATGATACAAGGAGGCTCAATCATGGAATCTTTATTAGAAAAAGACCGAGTCCGTCTGCGAGAACTGGCCGTAAAACAACTAGAGTTTGCCAATTGTGAGAAGAATAATATTATATTGAAGAAATGGAATGCACTGGCCCAGGGCCGTCGGGAGACACCCACGGTGCGCCTGTTGTTTTCCAATTTTGTAAACGAGGTGATTACTCCCCGTCTGCAGTGTGAGGGATCCGAAGCGCGCAAGTTGGAACATAAACTGCTATGGACCATGGTGGGCCGGGAGTTATTTGACGATGATACCCCCATTTCTCCCACCTTTGATATGCAGTATGTAAGCCGTGTAAATCCCTTTGGTGCGGAGCCACAGGTGAGCCTGGCGAAAATTGATGACCCTAAGGGGTATCACATCGAGCCCATTTTGGAGGATTTGGAAGAAGAAATGGACAAGCTGCGGGGCGGAAGCTTTAGTGTGGATACAGAGGCCACCCGCCAGAATATGGAATTTGCCCAGGAGGCTTTTGGAGATATTTTGTCGGTTCGCTTGGTGCAGCCCAGCTTAACCGGTGGGATTACCAATCCACTGGTGCGTTTAATGAGCATGGAAAATTATTATCTGTCCATGTATGATGCGCCGGAGGCCCTGCACGAGGTGATGGACATGGCTACCCGGGTATATGAAGAGTATTATGATTATCTGGAGCGGGAAAAGCTGCTGCTGCCCACCTTTGATTTTACGCCTGTGGCCCAGGAAAGCTTTGCATTTAACAGTGAACTGCCCCGAGACCATGTGGAAAAGACTACCCAGTGCTGGGGATTCCTGGAGTCCCAGGAGACCACAGCGGTGTCGCCTGATATGTATGGTGAGTTCGTGTATCCCTATCAGGACCGTCTGGTAAAGCGCTATGGTCTATTGTCCTACGGCTGCTGCGAGCGGGTGGATGCGCTATGGGAGGACTACCTGTCCAAATGGAAGAATCTGCGGAAGCTGTCCGTTTCACCCTTTAACAACGAGCCCCAAGTGGGTGAGTATCTGCGGGGCAGCAATGTGATTTATTACAGCAAGCCTCGGGCAGAGTTTGTGACACGTCGGGGCAGTATGGATGAAGATGCCCTGCGGGCCAACTTTAAGATGGTGTGCGAATCTGCCAGCGGCTGCTTGTTTGAAGTGGCCCAGCGGGAAGTGGGTACCATCTACGGAGATGTGGAGCGTGGTCGTCGCTATGTGCAGATTTTAAGAGAATGTATTGAGGAGTACTGGAAACCGTAAAGGAGCATGAGTATGATTCAGCAAGTAAAACAATATATTTTAGATAACTGGGATAAGACCATACGGGAGTATCCCCGAGATGATGGGACATTGATTGGTCTGCCCAAGTCTTTTACCACGCCCTGTGCCAGTGGCATGTTCCAGGAAATGTATTATTGGGATACATATTTTACCAATGTGGGACTCATTTTGTCGGGAAGGGTGGATCAAGCCAAGAACAACGTGGATAATATGATTTATCTGATTGAAAAATACGGTAAGATGCCCAACGGCAATCGGACATATTATCTGAATCGGTCCCAGCCCCCGTTCTTGTCCCAGATGGTGCGGGAAGTATACGATATTACCGGGGATACATATTGGCTGAGCATTGCCTATGATGCGCTGGAAAAGGAATGGGATTATTGGCAGAGTGAGCGGATCACCTTTTCGGGGCTGAACCATTATGCCGGCGAGGCCACAACACCGGAGGTGGTGGAGGAATATGGTTTGCTCTTTTGTGAGCGCGCCGGACTGGCGAAGCCGGAGGACCCGGAAGTTCTGAAGCAATACTGTGATAGTATGCTGGCCCTGGCGGAGAGCGGCTGGGATTGCAACAGCCGATTTGCCATGGATGCCCATAAGTGGTGTCCGGTGGATTTGAACAGCCTGATGTATCTGATGGAAGAAAATATGGAGTATTTTCGCTGGGAACTGCGAAAGGATGCCCCGTGGTGTGAAGATGCAAAGGATCGCAGGGAGCGGATGAACCGTTTGATGTGGAATCAGGAGCGACAGGTATTCTGTGATTATCAGTATGAAAAGCATCAACTGGGTGATGTGGTGTCTGCGGCGGCCTTTTATCCCCTTTTTGTGGGGATGGCCACCCAGGAGCAGGCGGACCTTACGGTTAAGTCCCTGCCCTTGCTGGAGTGTGAATTTGGCGTGGCTTGCTGTGAGAATCGTCCTGACTTGTACCATTTACAGTGGGATTATCCCCACGGGTGGGCATGTCTTCAGTATATTGTGATCCAGGGCCTGCTGAAATATGGTTACCGGGAGGATGCCCTGAGGATTGCCCGCAAATACGTGGATACGGTGGCGAGAAACTTTGCACAGACCGGGAATCTGTGGGAAAAGTACAACGTGGTCACCGGTCAGGTATCTGTTACCCAGGAATATGAAACGCCGCCCATGATGGGCTGGAGTGCAGGCGTCTTCTTATATTGTGAAAAACTGTTGGAGGAGGAAAATCAATGATTATCTACAAGAACACAACATTTAGCGGGATTTTCTGCACACCGGTGCAGACGGCGGTGGACAATGTAAAGCGGGATATGGAAGAGATTCTGACAGAAGAAGGTCAGAGCACCATTACCTTTGTGGTGGATAAAACCATGACTGCAGAAAGCTGGAAGATGGAGGCGGGAGAGGAGTCCCTGACCATCACCGCTCCTGATGACTTTGGCTGTATCTACGCTTTGTATTATCTCAGCGAGAATTATCTGGGGGTACAGCCCATGTGGTTCTGGAATGATCAGATTTTCCAGAACAAGCCCTGGGCAGAAGTGCCCGCCGGGGTATATGAATCCACACCTTACCGGGTGCGCTTCAGAGGTTGGTTTATCAACGACCATCAGCTGCTTCACGGCTGGACGGAGAAGTACAAAGATGAAAAGTATGTGTGGGCCAGAATCTATGAGACGGTAATGCGTCTGGGCGGCAACATGATGATCACCGCCTCTTATCGTGACGTGGATGGTCAGAAGAAGCTGATCGCAGACTACGGTATGTATATTTCCCATACACACAACGAGCCGTTAGGTTCAGATATGTTTGTTAGCATGTGGCCGGGAGTGAATCCGTCCCTGCGGGAGCATCCGGACAAGTTCGAGGCTCTGTGGCGGGATGCGGTCATTCGTCAGAAGGAGTATAAAATGATCTGGGGCGTAGGCTTCCGCGGTCAGGGTGACCGTAACTTCTGGGATGATGATCCGGTCTTTGATACGGATGAGAAGCGGGGGGCATTGATTGAGCAAGCGATCCGCAAGCAGATCGATATTGTAAAGGAATATGTGGAGAATCCTGCATTCTGTACGAACTTGTATGGAGAGATGACGGAGCTGTACCGTAAGGGCGACCTGAAGTTCCCGGAAGAGGTGATTAAGATCTGGGGTGACAGCGGTTTTGGCCGGATGGTATCCCGTCGTCAGCTGAATTCTGACCCTCGTACCGATGCCATGCCCACCAAGGGTTCTGGCAAGAATGGTATGTACTATCATGCTTCTTTCCACGACCTGCAGGCCTCCAATCATTTGACCATGTCTCCCAACTCAGCAGAATTCTTAGCTCGTGAGCTGGAAACCTGTTTTGAAAACGATGGTGATGATTATCTGATTATCAACTGCGGCAGTGTGAAGCCTCACATTTATACGCTGGATCTAATGGCGAAACTGTGGCGGGATGGCAAGGTGGATGTGCAGGAGCACGCTCAGGATTATGCCCAGCGTTATTACGGCGACCATGCAGAACAGATCGGTCAGTTGCTGCCTAGGTTTTCCGAGCTGGCACCCCAGTATGCCAGCCATGAAGATGAGCACGCCGGCGAACAGTATTATCATTACAATGCCCGTTACATGATTCAGGGCCTGATGGCGGGGAAGGAAAACGACCCCATGGTGGTGCTGAAGTGGCTGGGCGGCTGGGTTCCGTTAAAGGAGATCGCGGCCAAGATGAAAAAGACTTGTGAAGAGACTTTCCAGCGCAGCGATGCTTATTATAATGAGGCAAAAGCGCTGCTGGAACAGCTTTCCGGTGAGGAAAAGCGGCTGTATGAGGAGTCCTTCTGGGTGCAGGTGGTGCTGCACAACACCGGTCTTCACGGTTTGTACCACATGTGCTGTGCCTTTGAAGAAAAGGTGGCCGGCAACTGGGCCAGAGCCTATGTGCACGCCCACAAGGCATCCAAGTATTATCATGCGGGGTATGAGTGCATGCAGGAGATGAGCCGGGGCAAGTGGACCGGAATCTACGATGAGGACAGCTTGACCAATGTGGAGATCACTTGCTATACCGCAGATATTCTTCGTGGTTGGCTGCGTATCTGCGAAGAGGGCGAGTATTATACGGGCTGGGAGAAGGAATATATCATGAGCCCGGATGATGTGCGTAACATTGGCAGCTTTAACAAGTTCAAGGCTTGGTCCGATGAAAAATTAGGTGATGCACTGGAAGAGAAATATGACCAGATGCACCCGGGCAGCAAGTATTCGATTTTTAATACGGTGGATAATACCTAAATAATAAAAAGGGGGTTATATATAATGGATTTTTTACATATGCAGATTCAGTCCGAGGCAGCCAGAACACCGCTGCCCCTGGATGTACTGGTACCCAATGGGGAGCATAAGGGACCGTTCAAGTCAGTCTATCTGCTCCACGACCTGGCGGGCAATAATACGTCCTGGATGCGCAAGTACTCGCTGGAAAGCTATATCGATGACGCGGTGATTATCATGCCCTCCTGTTTGAATAGCTTTTATGTCAATATGTATTACGGCTACGACATGCTGGATTATATTACCAAGGAGCTGATAGAGATCTGCGAAGGGTGGTTTGACCTGGATGATCGTCGTTTGGTGGCAGGCATCGGCATGGGCGGATACGGTGCAGTGCGGGCTGCGCTGGCAGCGCCGAAGGTGTTTAAGCAAGCTATTTCCATTGATGGTTTGCTGGATCCCGGCAAGTTTTATGACGAGCCTCTGCCCGCATTAAAGATGGAAGATGTTTTTGGCCCTAAGGAGTATTTTTATTATAGCGATAATTGTCTGAAGAATGCAGTCCATGGCAAAAATCTGCTGTTTACATCCCCTCCGCCCATCACTTTGTGTGGAAAGGGTGGACAGGAATGGCAGGAAATTCTGAAGGCTGAAGTGGTAGAAACGGGCAATCCCATGGAGGTTTTGGCCCAGAAAGTGAGGGAACTGTAATGGCATATATTGAACTGAATGTATATTCTAAGGTGCTGAACCTGGAGATTCCTGTGACAGTGATTATCCCTCAGTTTCCTAAGGAACCCCTGAAGACCATCTGGCTGTATCACGGGTCCACCGGCGACCACACCCTATGGGCTCGTTATACCAATCTGGAGCGGTATGCCAGAGAGCGCAACCTGGCAGTGGTGATCCCCACGGCCCATAAATCCATGTTTACCAATATGGTGCATGGTCAGGATTATGGTGTATTTTTGGGTGAAGAACTGGTGCAGCGCCTGCGGGAGATCTTCCCCTGCTTATCTAAAAAGCGAGAAGATAACTTTGTGGGCGGCCTGTCCAACGGGGCCTATGGTTGTCTGCGCACCGGATTGCGGTATCCGGAGACCTTTGGAGCTATCGGAGCTTTTTCCGGTGGAGATGCAGGTGAGCGTTATTATACGGATGATGGCACCTATGCCGCTCGCCGCAGCGTCTTGGTATTTGGCGAGGGGTGTCCTTCTGAGACTGAACATAGTGTGAAATGGCTGGCCCGTCAGTTGAAAGAAAAGGGGGGACAGTTCCCGCGGATTTATCATGCAGCAGGGGAACTGGAAATCTCCGGCCAGGGAGACGGTATGACCGAGTTTTTCAACGACATGCCCTGTGAATATCAGTTTGAGGTATTCCCGGGTGTTGGTCATGAGTGGAAACTGTGGGATCAGGCAGTGTATAAATTTATTGATGAGTTTTTGGGGATTAAGCCGGTAACAACAAAATATTACGTGTGAGGTAATAGAAATGAAAGGTTATAATGGCTGGAGTTATGCGCCCTATCGTCCCTTTTTGTTTGAGGTCGGCGACATTTATATTTGTCGTGTGGCACCGTCGGCGACACAAATCCACCTGGAATGGCTGGGTGGCGCGGAGGAATATACCGTGTATGTCCGTCGTCGGGGAGAGGCAAGTTTTGTGGCCGCAGGGACGGTATTAGGCTGCGAATATGATATTACAGACCTGGAAGATGGGACGGACTATGAATTCTATGTGACCTTGGGGGATAAGAAAAGTCGTGTACGCCTGGCCCGTACCGGTGCTGCGGTGGGTACAGTTGTAAACTATCTGCACCCGGAGGATCCGGTATATAGTTTTTCCGGACACAGTCTGTGTTCTCCGTCCCTGGTAAAGTATCCTGATGGGACACTTCTGGCTTCCATGGATGTATATAAAGGAGAGGCACCACAAAACTTTAGCCTGATCTTCCGTTCCGATGATGAGGGACGGACCTGGAATTATGTCAGTGAGCTGATGCCCTGTTTCTGGGGTAAAATGTTTCTGCACAAGGACGAGTTATATATGTTGGCCTGTTCTACGGAGTATGGGGACCTGTTGATCGGGAAATCCGTGGATAAGGGACGGACCTTTACCACACCCACCGTATTACTGCGGGGAACCAACGGTAGCCATGGAAATGGAATTCACAAAAATCCCCAGAATATCATGTATTATGGGGGACGGATTTATGAAACCTTAGAATGGGGGCGCTGGGAAGGGGAGTATCAGCATGCGGCTATGGTTATGTCCTGCGACGAAAATGCAGACTTGCTGGTGGCCGAGAACTGGCACTTTACGCCTCCGGTGAAGTATGATCCCACCTGGCCGGGTGTGGCAAAGGGCCCTGCCAGAGGCACAATAGAAGGAACACTGTGTGTAAATCCGGAGGGTGAGCTGGTAAACATCATGCGCTATCAGACCACTCCGGAGTGTGACCCGCCCTATGGACTGGTATTGTGCTACAAAGTAAACACCCAGGATCCGGATGCTCCGCTGGAGTATTCCCACGCCATTTCCTTCCCGGGCAATCTAACCAAGTTTATGATCAAAAAGGACGACATATCCGGTCGTTATTATTCTATCATGAGCCGCATTTTAGGCGCGGATGTTCCCAGGCGGCGAAATCTTTTGTCCCTGATGGTATCCGATGACCTGGAGAATTGGCGTTTGGGGACGGATCTGCTGGATTATCGGGATACGGACCCTCTGAAAGTAGGCTTCCAGTATGTGGATTTTTACTTTGACGGCGACGACATTATTTATCTGTGCCGTACGGCCATGAATGGTGCTTGGAATTATCATGACGCCAATTATTCCACCTATCATGTGGTGAAAGACTTTCGACAGTACTAATAAGAGTCCCCGGCCCTGTGTCATGCGC
>JAFUJY010000235.1 GCA_017467985.1 Bacillota bacterium | reverse complement strand
GTAGTAACCAGTAACGCTCATTTCTCCATGGGTGCAGAACTGGATTGTTTAGACATTAAAGATGGCGCTCTGCACTTTGTGCTGGATCAGAAATTCCCTTGCCCTGCCCGTTACGGCATTAAACTGCCCACCGGACTTCATCCGGCTGCGCTGCCCGCAGGAACCGCTTATTTCAATGGTTTACTGGAAATCTATGTGTCCGGTTTAGGACAATATGATATTCTTGTTCCACTGGCAGAAGATCTGAAGCTATGATGAACGGACTCATTGATCTTCACCTGCACTTGGACGGCTCTCTTTCTTTAGAAACCGTACGGGAACTGGCCCCTGAACTCACTCTTTCCGATGCTGAGCTATTACAGCTGCTGCAAGTGGATGCGAACTGCCGTGACTTAAACGAATATCTGACCAAGTTCGACTTTCCCTTGTCGCTGCTGCAGACCCCTTCTGCCATCGAACATGCAGTATATAAATTATGTGAAGAACTACGTCTTCAGGGTTTAGCTTATGCAGAGATCCGCTTTGCTCCCCAGCTGCATTTACAGCAGGGATTAACCCAAGGGCAGGTGGTGGAGGCCGCCCTCCTTGGATTGAAACATTCCACATTTCCAGCAAAACTAATTCTTTGTTGTATGCGTGGCAGCGAGAATCATGCTCAGAACATAGAAACCATTCACACTGCTGCAGCCTATGGCTGCGCAGTGGATTTGGCCGGAGCCGAAGCCCTATTTCCCACAGCTATGTTCGAAGATCTATTCCAACTGGCTATCCAGCTAAACATTCCATTTACCATCCATGCCGGCGAAGCAGATGGTCCCGCCAGCGTCTATACTGCACTGAAATATGGCGCAAAGCGTATCGGACACGGTGTAAGATCCGCAGAAGATCCGGAACTGATGCAGTTATTGGTTCAGCAAGGGGTGACATTAGAACTATGCCCCACCAGTAATCTAAACACACAAATCTTCTCTTCTTTGGCCGATTACCCTTTGCGGACACTGATGGATGCAGGTGTAAAAGTCACGATTAACACTGATAATATGACCGTTTCCGGAACTACACTGGAACGGGAGTTTCAACTGATAAGCGAAACATTTCACTTAACGGACGGGGAAATTCGACAACTGATTCAAAATGCTGCTGATGCAGCCTTCTGACAAGGACTGCCAGATAACATATACTGTTATCTGGCAGCTTTTTATAGTTTCTCAATTTCTAACAAATCATGGTCTCCATCAAACTCGGCCCCCATCAGACCATGATCAGCGTACTCTGCTTCTCCAATCTGATTATCATAAGGATCATGACGCACATGTTCCTTGGGAGGATCAAACTCCTGCTGGAATTCGGAATTCATAATAATACGGAAGGGATCCAAATTACCAAAATAATGATTCCAGCGTTCCATATTGCCAGCACGCCAAGCACTGCCACCATAAGAACAGTCTGCATACAGCCAGCCATAAGGTGCAATATAGAACTGGGCCCAGTCATGCATACCAATGGTCAGCGGACCGGCACACAAACCGGATTGCCATTTGGCCGGGATCCCTGCCGCACGGCAAAGTGTAATAAATAACAATGCCTGTACACCACAGTCTCCCTTTAGATTCTTCGCCGCATATTCCGGAATGTTTTCCAGCGTAAAATATGCACGCATGAATGTATAGTTCACTCGAGTAGTAACAAAATCATAAAAAGCTCTTGCTTTTTTCAAAGGATTGGGTTCATTCCCTGCCAATTCTTCTACTAAAGCCTTGATATAGGGTGTAAACAGAATATGCGGGCCTTGTTCCTGGGTTTCAAAATCAGGCTGCTGGGCAGATACCTTATCCGGATCTAAATGAACATAGGGCAGCCGATTGATAATTTCAAACTCCACAGAATACTCATGATTTTTCTCAGGCGCTTCCTCGAAATAGATCGTACGACTGGGCGAATTCTCAGGAGCAATATAAGTAGGTTCCGGAGTGATATTTAAGATCTTGATATCCTTCACCTGCTGCGCCAAAGCCGGCACCGGTAAATGTACCTTTAGAGTCTCACCCGGACGAAAGGCCTCATCTTCGACCTTTAAATAGCAACGAGCATGAATACGATAGGCAGCCTCACCCTTTTCCTGCATCTCATGAATCGTATCCATCAACATAGCCTTTTCCTGCTCATCCACCGGATTCACAGACAAATTCTTCCATTTTTTACGAATCTCAGGCTTTGTAGCAGTCAATGTCCGGAAGAAACGGCGATGAAAATACACCTGACCATTGACAAAGTGCCAGTCAGCAGTTCCTTCATTTTTGTAATATTCTAATTCCGAAGGGTCAAATTCAGTCAGCTCTTCACTCATTAACTGAACGGCATCATCCCATGAATAAGTAAACTCACGGCGCAGCAACTTGATAATCTCCTTTTCAATTAACAAACGCTGACGCATAGACTCTGGAAGATTACGCTCCATACGCTTATCAATCATCGCAAGCGTTCCATCCCAGTCGCCCACTTCTTTCATCATACGAATATCATTCGGCAATGGAATCGCCAAATACTTCCAATCATACTGCATGATACACACTCCTTACTGACGGGTTGCCTTAGCCAGCCATGCAACCTCTTCTGTATTCAAATACGGCTTTAATGTTTCAAATACCTGCTGATGATACTCAGCAATCCAAATCTTTTCCTGCTCATTCAGCAATGTCTCATCAATTGCCTTCCAATCATAGGGACACATGGTCATGGTTTCAAATTCCAGGAACTGACCGTCCACGGTCTTCTCACTCTCTTTTACCATAATCAGGTTCTCGATACGTACACCAAACTCACCCTCTGCATAATATCCAGGTTCATTGGAAATCAACATACCGGGTTCCAAATCCACCGCAATATTACCACGGCCAATATTCTGGGGCCCTTCATGTACACTCAGTACATAACCCACACCATGACCTGTACCATGACGGAAGTCCATACCTGCCTGCCACAGGGGGCCTCTTGCCAAAACATCCAGATAATAACCGGGAGTCTTTTCCATAAACTTGGCATGTCCCAGTGCCAGATGGCCCTTTAAAACCAAGGTGTAAGCCTTTTTCATTTTCTCGGTAACCGGACCCAACACAACGGTTCTAGTGATATCAGTGGTACCCTCATAATACTGACCACCGGAGTCCACCACCATCATGCCTTCCGGCTTCAGCACTGCACAGCTGCCTCTCTTGGCGCTGTAATGAGCACTTGCACCATTGGCATTATAACCGGCAATTGTACCAAAGCTCAAATCAAAGCATCCCGGCATTTCCTTTCTACGTGCATCCAGATAATCAGCGGCATCACACTCGTCAATGGGATGATCTGCATCCTGAACAGCTTCCTCAATCCACTTTAGGAACTTAACAATGGCTGCACCGTCCTTTACATGAGCTTCACGAATATTCTTCCGTTCAGTCTCATTCTTGCATGCCTTAAACTTCGTGGTGATGTCCAGTTCCACTTCTACTTTCCAGTCCTCGGGAATGCTGGCACCCAAAAGCATATTAATACGCTTGTCATTCAACAATACCTTGCCTGCTTCTACCTTTTGCAGCATGTTCGGCAATCCATCATAAGAAACCAGTTCCACACCATCATTAACCAGATTCGCCTTAATTTCTTCACTAAACTTGGCCTCGTCCGCAAACAACCAAGCCTTTTCCAGACCCACTAACATATAAGAATAAAATACAGGGGTATGGGAAATATCATTACCACGCAGATTGGTCAACCAAGCCACATCATCCAAGGATGCTAACATTAAATACTGCGCCTTCTTTTCATTTAAGTGTTTACGTACCCGAGCTAACTTATCTGCTCTGCTTTCCCCTGCAACATCTGCTGCCAATTCGAACAAAGGCGCTACAGGCAACACCGGACGATCGGTCCAAACCTTAGCGGCCAGATCCTTCTGATATACAAACTTTGCTTCCGGCAGCAGCTCTTCCCAGCTCTTACCGGTCTGCATACCGATCATGCGGCCATCACACCCCACAACATGACCCGGTTTAATATTTTCTTTCATCCAGTCGTCCATTTTAGGAACACCCGGCAGCCCCATCTTATACAAAGTGATACCACTTCCAGCCACCTCTTGTTCTGCCTGAATATGATAACGACCATCCACCCACAAATAAGCTCCATCGGCGGTTACAATTAAAGTGCCTGCGGATCCGATAAAACCGCTGAACCAGGCACGGGCACGCCAATATCCTGCAACATACTCACTCTGATGGGCATCCTGGCTGGGAATAATATAAAAATCCATGCCCTCAGAACACATATGATTTCTTAACGCTTCAATTCTTTCAAATACTTGCATGTTAATCACCATCGCTTTCGCCTAGCGAAAGCATCCTTTCTTTCGGAATTAGGGCTGGTTTTGCGAAGCAAAATCGCCGCTGTTCACAGTGGCGAAAGCCACAAAACGCGGTGTGAAAAACGTGTTTTTCACACTATCCTCCTCAGCCAATCAACCGGTCCATCCATGACCGTTCTCTGGCATTTTCCATGTATTTTTGCTTTTCAGATTCATCCAACAGATCCTTCTCCGCATCAATCAAAAGATTTAATGCAAAACGAGCTGCTTCCAGTTGTTCTTTTTCCGGTTCCGCTGTCATTAGGTTTCGCTGCAGACTATCGCCTGCCATATCCATTGTCCGCTTAATAGCGGGACATTTTTCCTCAGGCATTCGAAACAGTTCATAAGCAGCTCCCATGGCCAGCATCTCCCGAAAAAGACCATCGCCTATGGGCACTATACTTACCGCTATATTAGTTGCCATCATATAAGCCACAAAATTCGTACCACACCGTCTGGAAATTCTGGAGGCCATAAGTGCCTCTTCTTCTGATATCTTTTTCCCGGTCACACCAAAAGCATTAATTACCTTATGTTCTGCACCATGAAACTTTTTTACTTCACCTTTAAAACCAAAGATTTTATATAGAAGAAGACCCATATACCCGACTTGTACCATGGACAGAAAGTAACCTAAGCGACGAGTACTCTTCTTTTCTGACATGGTCATCATCTGCCCTACTGCACTAATTGCAGACATAGCAAAAGATACCTTCACTCCCCGATTTCTCCACAAACTATATAAGCCTCGCAAAATGGGTGTCTTAGAGATCTGATCTGCAGATGATGGTTCTTCCATAGTATAAAGACCATAGACATATTCGCCAATCTTAGGGTTATACTGCATCCAAACTGCGTATTTATCGCCATACAGCGTCATACCATCTTTTCTTGAACTTCCTGCAATTCTCATTGTCCACCTTCCTTTCTTTTTTGCAAATCATCTTTACTTATTATAGTTCAATTCCTTGATTCCTGCAAGTATTTTCGGTATTTATATCACATTTTCCCTTAATCCCCTAATAATTCCGGCACGATCGTGGGTGGAGTTCCCCCTTGCAGACATTGAACAATATTTTCTGCCGCCAATAAGGACATCTTTTCCCGGACCTCTGCAGTGGCTGTACCGATATGGGGCACATGAACCACATTGGAAAGCTGCAGTAATTCATTATTAGGATCGGTGGGTTCCTGCTCATACACATCCAATCCCGCAGCATAGATTCTCTTTTCCTTCAACGCCTGTGTCAAAGCCTTTTCATCCACCACCGGACCTCTGGCCACATTAACAAAAACAGCCGTGGGCTTCATCAATGCAATTTCCTCAGCACCAATCATTCCTTTTGTCTCGGCAGTTAAGGGCGTAACCACTACGATAAAATCGGATTGCGACATTAATTCGGCTTTTGAGACATATACAGCTCCATATTTTGCTTCGGCCTCAGGATTGGCATGACGATTGTAATATAATACCTTCATATCCATTCCAAACACAGCACGTTTAGCAATTGCTTGGCCAATTCTGCCCATACCAATAATACCCAAAGTCTTTCCACTGACTTCCAAGCCAAAAATACTTTTTCCTTCTGTACCGGTCCATTGACCAGCGCTCATGTAACGGTCCATCTCGCATACCCTACGAGCCGCCGCAATCATTAAACAAATGGTCAGATCTGCTACGGAATCATTTAATACTCCTGGCGTATTGGATCCTAATACACCATATCTTTTCATCAGATCCGTGTCAAAATTGTTGTAGCCCACCGAGGCTAAGGATATGATTTTTAACTTAGGCGCAGCCTGCAGCAGCTCTTCATCTACCTTCAGGCCACCATTCCCATGAATGGCATCGGCGTCTTTTACCGCTTCCAGCAATTCTTCTCTGCTGGATACTTCTACTACTTGTGCAGCTTCAGATAATTTTCTCTTTACACTATCCGCTACCCCATGAGCAATTACAACTTTTTTCATCATGATACCCCCAATAATTTATTTAAGCCTCGTCTACCATAATAGGCTGTTCGTCATCATCGTCTCCCAGCCCCAATTCACTTACTTTGCCGAGACGCTTTTGAATCATATCAGATCGCTTCTTCATATCCTCGGTGGAACGCACAGCCAGGTCCAGATTGCGTTGGGTTTTGTCGATTAGTTCACCAAACTTATCGTACTGCCCCCGGATATTATTCAGCACTTTCAAAACTTCCTTAGTATTGCGGCTGACCGTCAGGAACTTAAAGCCAATGGCCAGACTATTCAGCAGCGCACTGATCGTTGTTGGACCGGAAATGATGACTTTCATCTCCCGCTGGCAGTACTCTGCCAGACCCGGAATCCTCAGTACTTCGGAATACAACGCCTCGGAGGGCAGGAACATAATGGCAAAATCCGTGGTTTCCGGTGCATTGATATACTTACTGCTGATATCGTGTGCTTCTGCTTTAATACGCCCCTCCAACTCCCGCACTGCGGATTCCACAGCCTTACGATCAGACTGCGTGGCGGCCTCCTGAATTTTGGCATAGATATCTCCAGGGAACTTACTATCGATGGGCAGGTAAATCGAACGCTCACCATCGGTCTTGTCGGGTATCTTCAGGGCAAACTCCACCCGTTCCTGACTGTTTTTCTTGGTCTGTACGTTTTTCTCATACAAAGAATCCGGAAAAATATTGGCTAAAATCTGCTCCAGCTGCATTTCCCCCCAGGTTCCTCTTGTTTTTACATTGGACAAAGTACGGTTCAGATTCTCCACGCCATTGGTCAAATTCTGCAGTTCACCCACCGTTTTATACAGGTTATTGAGCTGCTGACCGATTTTATCGAAACTGGAATCCAACCGTTCGTTTAAGGATTTATCCAATTTTTCACTAATATGACTCTGAATTTCGTTTAATTTCTCGCCATTGACCCGCATCATGGTCTGCACCGAAGATACCAGTTCTTTTAAGATCTTCTCCTGGGCCTGGGCGTTTTGCTCAAGCAACACCTTTTCCATGGACTGAATCAGCCGGGAATGATCCTCCGAATCCTTAACGATACGGTCTAGGTTAGCGGTAAACTTTTGACTGATTGTATAATCCAGATGGGCCTGCATGCGACTTAGCCGTTCTTCATTTTCCATACGAAAACTTTGCATGGACTGATCCACGGACTGAGAAATGCGAAGCTGCTGCTCTGCAGAATCCTTAGACAACGCAATACGCAGTTCCTGCATTTGTCCCTGATTGTCATGAGCTCCTGTTTTCTTCATTAATATAATAATCTGCAGAAAAACTACAGCAATAAGCATAACCAGCAAAATCCACTCCATCTTACCACTCCTTTTGCGATGATATAGTATAGGATACACTATTTACATGGATTTGTCAAGAGAATTTGCAAACATTTGTTCGCTATTTTAAAAGAATAAGTTGGGGACGGCCTGGCTGTGCTAACGCACAGAACGTCCGTCCCCAACTTATTCTTCTTCATTCAAACACCTTATCTCCTGCTCTCTCCCCACTAATCCGTACAGATAATTCTTGACCTCGTCCTCATCATAGTAGCGTACCCGCAGGACGATGGTATCCCCTGCGTAGAGTTTCTTTTCTCCGTCGCTATCCATATCTATATAGTGACTCTCGGCTCGAATCACGCTGACTATTGCAGAGGAAGCAGGCCACATGACGTCTCTGACGGTCTTGCCAACTACAAAAGCACCATTTGAAATCGTCATTTCAAAGTCTTCAATATGTGCTTCTTTGTCCTGGTTTTCTGCTGTCTTCATGGATTTTACAACCTTTTCATAGAAGGCTTCCTGGTTCAGCACCTCGGTAATAAAATGAACGATAAAAATGACTAACGCCACAAAGAAAAAGTTGGTAAACTGTCCGGTCAACTCCACAAATAATGCCGCCGCTGTAAAGGGTGCCCGCAGGGTTCCGCCGATAAATGCGCACATCCCCAGCAAAACAACGGTATCAAAAAGAGCTTCCGGCATACCAAATACCATCAAAAGCTTGGCTGCCAGCGCACTTACCAGCGCACCAATGGCCAGTGTGGGAATAAAAATACCACCGGTTGCACCGCTGTTGGTAATTAGGAGCATCATCAGCAACCGAACAACGAGAATCCCACATAGAAGTACCATCGACATATTATGCTCCAACACATCTTCAATCACATGATGGCCGCTGTACACTCCCTGAGCAAAAACCATCCCCAAGATACCGGTAATCAGGAATACTACCATCATTTTTGTACCCTTGGGCAGCACACCTTCCCCCTTGGCGGTTAATTTATCAAACCATTCAATGATGCCGTCAAAAATACCCACTGCACCGGCCATAATGAATCCAAGCACCAGCAGATATCCCATATGCGATAGTTCAAAATCAGCCAAAGCTCCTATATGGAACAGCTCCGGACTGACAGAAAAGGCGGCACACAACAGTTGATTCATATAAGTAGCAGCTAAAACTGACATGGATACAATCAAAATCAGCATAGGTGTAAACCGCTTATGCACTTCTTCCAGTACAAAAAGCATGGCTGCAAAGGGTGCGCCTGTGGCCACTGCAAAACCCGCGCCCGCACCGCCGCTCATGATATAACGGTTCCAGGCCGCTTTATTTTTAGAAACATTACCACACATGCTGCCCAAGGATGTACCGATCATCACCGCCGGACCTTCGCTGCCCACGGGCAGACCGCAGAAAAAGCTGATCATGCTTCCCGCAATGGTCCCCAGCAGAGTCTTCAGCCAGCGGAAGGAAAGAATTCCCCGCAGTATCCCTTCACTTCTGGGAATACCGCCGCCCTTGGCTTCCGGTACCTGCTTGTGCAGCCATACCATAACGGCGGCCAATAAAATCAGCGCCAAAACACCAATGATCAGATATCTGGGCGATGTCTGCATAATCCCATACAGCTTTCTGGAAATGCCCTCCACCTTCTGAGCTGCCAACTTAAAAAAGAAAATCACTGTACCGGCAACACTGCCGCACAGAAGACCATATCCCAGGCAGGGCACAACATGGGCTAAATAATCTTTATATGTATATCTCTTCATAGAAAAACTCCCTTTCCTGTCGAATTCTGAACGAAAACGACGGGCTCTATTGTATTACTTTTCCGGAAAAAAAGCAACTCTTTTTTGAAAAGATATTGACAACTATATCGGTGTCCATTATAATATATTATATCGGCTACCGATATAACGGTTCCCGATATTCCAAAAGGAGGTACAAACTATGCCGAATTTTGCCTTGACCGAAGCTGTCTATTATATTCTGCTTTCTCTCATGCAGCCTCTCCATGGTTACGGAATTATGCAGAATGTGGAACAGCTTTCCAACGGCCGTGTTCGTCTTGCCGCCGGTACTTTATATGGCGCCATTAACACTTTGTTGGAAAAGGGCTGGATCACCGCTCTGCCCGGCAGTACTGACAGCCGTAAAAAAGAATATCTGATCACAGATATTGGCAAGCAAATGGTACAGGCCGAGCTTATCCGTCTGCAGGAACTGATCACCAATGGTAATCGTATTATGGAGGTGCACAATCAATGAGAACGATCATCCACAAATTTTTTGGTATATGGAATTATGAAAAAGAAGAACAATGGCTGAATGAAATGGCCGCCAAGGGTCTGTGCCTAGTTTCCGTAGGTTATTGCCGCTATGAGTTTGAAGACTGCCAGCCTGGTGAATATACGATTCGCTTACAGCTGCTGGCCAACAATCCCACCCATCCTGAAGGTGCCAAATACATACAGTTTATCGAAGACACCGGAGCTGAGCACGTTGCTTCCTGGTTAAAATGGGTATATTTTCGCAAGAAAAAAAGCGACGGCGAATTCCAGCTGTTCTCTGATCACACCTCTCTCATCCAACATCTGACTCGGGTGCTTCATTTGCTTCTTATCCTGGGTATCGCCAATCTGTACATCGGAGCCTATAACCTATTTCTTTTCTTCTTCTTGGATTCCGGCATCAATATTCTGGGCTTCATCAATTTCTTTATCGG
>JAFUJY010000234.1 GCA_017467985.1 Bacillota bacterium | reverse complement strand
GGCGGACTGGAAGTGTGGAAGCGGGACGGTATTATTTACGTTCGCGGCGTGGACTTTATGTATCAGTTTAAGGAGAAGACCGGTGCCTTAGCCAGCATTTGCTATGATGGCCGAGAACTGTTGAAGGAGCCTGTGGACTTTGAAATCTTCCGTGCCCCCATGGACAACGACCGTAATGTCATCGAAGTGTGGAAAAATTGGGGTGTGGACAAGGCTGTGACCCAGATCCGTAAGCTGGAAATCTTTGATGAACGTCCGGATATGCTGCATTTCCAGGCAGAATATGCCCTGGCAGCCCCCTCTTTGAAGCCGGTGGTACGGGTGAAGTCCTGTTGGACCATTTGCCAGGATGGCCAGCTGCGGTTCAGCGCGGACGTGCAGGTGCGGGAGGATACCCAGCGGGATCTGAAGCGCAATAATGACCGTGCCTTCTTCCTGCCCCGTTTTGGAATCCGTCTGGTACTGCCGGAAGAATTCAATCAGGTGGAATACTTCGGATATGGTCCCGATGAGAGTTATCAGGATAAGCACCATGCTTCTTATAAGTCTCATTTTAAGTCGGATGTGGACAGCATGTTCGAGTGTTATCTCAAGCCCCAGGAAAATGGTGCTCATTATGATACGGAATGGATGAGCTTGAGCGATGGTTATGGTCTGGGTCTGGAAGTGCTGGGTGAGAGCTTTTCATTTAATGCCAGCCGCTACACCTCCCAGGAGATTGCGGCATCTGCCCATCCCCATCAGCTGCCGGAAAGCCACAAGACGGTGTTGAACCTGGATTACGGTCAGAGCGGTACCGGTTCCAATTCCTGTGGGCCCCAGCTGCTTCCCCAGTACCGTATGGACGAAAAGCATTTTAATTTTGAACTGCAAATGCGTCCTATGCACAAGTTTTAATATTTAGTAGTTGATAAACCTCCTCAGGTTGTGGTATAATGATTGCAAATAAACCCACTTGAGGAGGTTACTATTATGTATAAGGGTCATACCGCAGTTGAATATGCAAAAATGGCATGTGATACCATGATGAAGAAGTTCGCTCCCGAGGCGCTGCCGCCCAAGGATCGTTTCCATTATCATCAGGGTGTATTTTTGTCCGGTGTTCAGAAGACCTGGCACTTGACCGGGGAGGAGAAGTATTACGAGTATTATAAGGCGTGGATTGATCATGAAGTAAATGAAAACGGCGAGATCCGTCTGTGGGATCCCGGTCAGATGGATGATATTCAGCCTGGTATTTTGTTGTATGAGCTGTATGAGAAGACCGGTGACGAGCGCTATAAGAAGGCGCTGGATGTACTGGTTCCTACAATTTATGATCTGCCCAAGACTCCGGAAGGTGGTTTGTGGCATAAGGATCCCAGCTGTGCCAACCAGATGTGGCTGGACGGTCTGTACATGGGTGGCCCCATTATGGCTGAGTATGCTGCTAAGTTTAATAAACCTGAGTATTTTGATTTCTGCACCAATCAGGCCAAGCTGATGGAAAAGATGACAAGAGATGATAAGACCGGCCTGTGGTATCATGCATACGACGCCACCAAGTCTGTAAAGTGGGCGGATCCTGTAACCGGTAAGTCTCCTGAGTTCTGGGGTCGTTCCATGGGTTGGGTTCCGATTGCTATGCTGGATGAGCTGGAGTTCCTGCCGGAGGATCATAAGGATCGTGCCGAGATCATCCGCTTGACTGTGGATCTGCTGACTGCACTGGTTCCTTATCAGGATGAAAAGACGGGTCTGTGGTATCAGGTAGTGGACAAGGGGGGTCAGGAAGGCAACTGGGTAGAGTCCTCTTGTACCTGTCTGTATGCTGCAGCCATTGCTCGTGCCATTAAGCTGGGTCTGATGGATGAGAAGTATATGGATGTGGTTGTAAAGGCTTATCACGGTATTATTGACCGTCTGCGTTACAACGAGAATGGCATTATCGTAGATAATATTTGTATCGGTACCGGTGTTGGTGACTATGCTCATTATTGTGCACGTCCCACCAGCGAAAACGACCTGCATGGTATGGGTGCATTCCTGATTCTGTGCACATCCGTGGCTAAGGTATTGGGTATCTAATAGGGAGGACATAATATAATGGATCGTACAATTCATAACGGCCATAGCGCCTTAGAATATGCAAAAATGGCATGTGACACTATGATGAAGAAGTTTGCGGCCGAGGATCTGCCGCCCAAGGACCGTTTCCACTATCATCAGGGTGTATTCCTGTCCGGTGTACAGAAGACCTGGCGTCTGACCGGCGAGGAAAAGTATTATGAGTATTACAAGGCATGGATCGATCATGAGATTCTGCCCGATGGTTCCATTCGTAAATGGGATACCACTCAGCTGGATGATATTCAGCCCGGTATTTTGCTGTACGAGCTGTATGAAAAGACCGGTGATGAGCGCTATAAGACTGCACTGGATACTTTGCTGCCCACCATTTACAATTTCCCCAAGAATCCTGAGGGTGGTTTCTGGCATAAGGGTCGTTACCCCAACCAGATGTGGCTGGATGGTTTGTACATGGCCGGCCCCATTAGTGTTGAGTATGCCGCTAAGTTTGATCATCCTGAGTATTTTGACTTGAGCACCAAGCAGGCTCTGATGATGCGGGACAAGACCATCGATGAAAAGACTGGCCTGTGGTATCATGCCTGGGATTACAGCAAGGAGACTCCCTGGTCCGATCCTGTGACCGGTAAGTCCCCCGAGTTCTGGGGCCGTTCCATTGGTTGGGTTCCGATTGCTATGCTGGACGAGCTGGCATATCTGCCGGAGGATCATAAGGATCGTGCTGCCATTATTGAGATGACTGTGGATCTGTTAAAGGCTCTGGTTCCTTATCAGGACGAAGAGACGGGTCTGTGGTATCAGGTAGTGAACAAGGGCGGTCAGGAAGGCAACTGGGTAGAGTCCTCCTGTACCTGTCTGTATGCAGCTGCAATTGCCCGGGCTATCAAGATGGGCCTGATGGAAGAGAAGTACATGGATGTGGCCATTAAGGCTTACCAGGGCATTATCAACCGTCTGCGCTTTAACGAGAACGGTATTATTGTTGACAATATTTGTATCGGAACCGGCGTTGGTGACTATGCTCACTACTGCGCCCGTCCCACCAGTGAAAATGACCTGCACGGCATGGGAGCATTCTTGATCCTGTGTACTGACATGGCAGCGGCACTGGGTGAGTAAATAAATTCAGGGGCCCTGAGGGGCCCCTTTTTGATTAGAGGAGTTAAAATGAACAATGATCGAATTGTGGAGTGGATTGTAAATCGGGCCAAGAAAGGGTATGCCCAGGACATTAGCCTGATTTTAACCTATGGCTCCTATATTAATGGAACAGCCGGGCCAAAGTCCGATGTGGACTGTTATTTTATCCCTAAGACCCAGCGAGGATATGAATTTGCCACCACATTGATTCTGGATGGTATAGGATATGACATTTTCCCCGTGAGCTGGGAACGGGTGACGAAGATTGCGAATTTGAAACAGGTACTGCTGCCCTGCGTGGGGGATGTAAAGGTGCTGTATGCGGCCTCTCAGGAGGATTTAGAGCGGTTTAGAGGCCTGCAGGAACGAATGGGTAAGAATCTGCAGGATGAAGCCTATTCCCGGCAAATTGCCGCTGAAAAGGTGTCAGAAGCAGCTGCTATGCTGGCGGGGAATGTGTGGGTAGCTGCCGGTTATATAATCTGTACATTGGCTGATGCTGTGGCCATTTATAACCATACATATTACCACCGGGGGATGAAAAAGCAATATGAGGATTTGCTGGCATTGCCGGGAATTCCCAGTGAAATCCCGGAAGAATATCTGGCGGTCATTCGGTCTAAAACAGACGAGGAGTGTATTGAACACTGTAGCCGGATGCTGCGGGTGGTGGCAGACTATATTGGTGTGGAAGCGGAACTGGGAGAGTATAAGGCACAGCCCACACAAGTATGGAACTATCAAGAACTTGGACCATTGTATGAAGAGATCAGTTCTACATTTAATAAGATCTATGCAAATGACGATCCGGTAGTGGTATACCATGCCGCCGTATCCTTGCAGGGAGAATTGCCGGAGGATCTGGATATTATCGGGGCTTATTGTTATGAAGATCTGGCTTCCATTAAGGAACGGGCCAAACTGGTGGAACAATGTTATGTAGCGCGTATCCTGGAGGCGGGCGGTCAAATCAATCGATATAAGACAATGGAAGAGGTGATCAGGGCTTATGACTGTTGAAGAGCGTATCGCTTGGGCTAAGAGACAAGTATCGTCAGCAGATGTTATAAATCTGCGGATCATTAAGCTTTTATCCCTCCGGGACAGGAGCTGCGACGATGAATTTATTCTGGAAGTGGGAGCTTCTGAGGCGGAGGTTGTACATCGGCTGCGTTTGATGAAGGGCTGTGGACTTGTGAAGAATGCAGGCAGCTGGGAAGATCCCATTATTTTGTGCAGAGATGTGCTGGAAGGCTGGCTGGAGGAGGAAACATGAGGTTCCAGCATTTAACTGATTCCTGGTACCAGGTTCCAGCTTTCAATTGATTCCTGGCAAAAAGCGTATGCCAAATAACGGCGATAAAAAAGAGGGCTATCTCAACTGAGACAGCCCTCTCTTTTACGAAAGTGCTTATGCGATTTCGCCGATTTCTTTCATTTTCTTACGCTGGAACAGCTTCTGAATTTCAACAATCGGAACGATTGCAAAGGCAAGAGCCATGGAGATCAGATACTCCATAAAGGAGATATGAGCAAATCCGAAGGCGTTAGACAGGAAAGGCACATAGATAACTGCGGTGGTCAGTACCCAGGACAGGATCATGGCACCCCACAGGAACTTGTTATGGCTCTTGTGCATGGAGAAAATGGACTTGTGCAGAGAGCGCATATTGAAGGAGTGGAAGATCTCGGTCATGGACAGGGTCAGGAAGGCCATGGTGGTACCGTCGGCACTGTCAACAAATTCCCAAACACCGGATTCGATGTAGTGGCCGATGAAGTAAGCGGCCAGCACGATCAAGGTTACTACGATACCCTGGAAGGCAATGTTGAAGCCCATACCGCCGGCGAAGATACCGTCACGGGAGTTACGGGGAGCACGCTTCATAATATCGGACTCGCTCTTTTCCATACCCAGAGCCAGTGCCGGGAAACAGTCGGTGATCAGGTTGATCCACAGCAGATGAGCGGGCTGCAGAATGGTGAAGCCCAGCAGAGTAGCAGCAAAGATTGCCAGAACCTCAGACAGGTTGGAGGCCAGCAGGAATTGGATGGCCTTACGAATGTTGTCGTAGATACGGCGGCCCTCACCAACGGCAGATACGATGGTGGCGAAGTTATCGTCAGCCAGAACCATATCGGCTACATTCTTGGTTACATCGGTACCGGTAATACCCATACCAACGCCGATGTCTGCATTCTTGATGGAGGGTGCATCGTTTACGCCGTCACCGGTCATCGCGGTGATCTTATCCTTGGCCTTCCAGGCTTTAACGATACGTACCTTATGCTCAGGCTGTACACGGGCGTATACGGAGTACTTTTCGATTTCCTTCGGCAGGTCCTCATCACTGATTTCATCCAGCTGTGCACCGGTGATGGCCTGTTCAGGGCTGTCGATGATACCCAGCTGCATTGCGATGGCAATAGCGGTGTCACGATGGTCACCGGTAATCATAATGGGACGGATACCTGCGCCACGACATTCCTGAATGGCGGGCAGAACTTCAGGACGAACGGGGTCGATCATACCGGTCAAACCGATATAGCACAGATCTTGTTCCAGATATTCAGCCTCAAAGCTTGCGGGCACTTCATCCCAGGCGCGGCATGCAGCACACAGAACACGCAGGGCCTTGTCAGCCATTTCCTTATTCTGAGCCAGAATGTTGTTACGGATTGCATCAGTCATGGGAACACGATCCCCATTGACCAGAGCGTAGGTACAGCGCTTCAGCACTTCGTCAGGTGCACCCTTGGTGTACTGAACGATGGAACCATCAGCATACTGATGTACGGTGGACATCATCTTACGCATGGAATCGAAGGGAGCCTCGCCTACACGGGGTGCAGCAGCCTTCAGATCATTCTTGGACAGGCCCAGGGTATAAGCGTAATTGACCAGAGCGCATTCAGTGGGCTCGCCCACAGCCTGGTTGTTTTCATCCAGCTCAGCATCACTGTCCAGAGCCATAGCGGTGGCCAGCAGCTTTTCATCATCACTGCGATATTCCACAACGGTCATCTTGTTCTGGGTCAAAGTACCGGTTTTATCGGAGCAGATAATCTGAGTACAGCCCAGAGTCTCAACAGCGGTCAGCTTACGGATCACCGCGCTGCGGCGGGACATGTTGGTTACACCGATGGAAAGAACGATGGTAACAACGGTGGCCAGACCTTCAGGAATGGCGGCAACAGCCAAGCTTACAGCAACCATGAAGGTATCCAGCAGAACTTCGCCATTCAGATTACCCCAGTGACGGATCAGGTTAACAGCAAAGATGATGATACAAATACCGATAACCAGGAAACTCAAGATCTTACTCAGCTGCCCCAGCTTGCGCTGCAGAGGAGTGGATTCATCTTCGGCTTGGGCCAGTGCATCAGCAATTTTACCCATTTCGGTCTGCATACCGGTGGCGGTTACAACGGCACGACCACGGCCATATACAACAGTGCTGCCCATGTAAACCATGTTTTTACGGTCGCCCAGGGGAACATCCTTGCCTTCCTCTGCGGTCAGAACCTTTTCTTCTTTAGTAACGGGAACAGATTCACCGGTCAGAGCAGCTTCTTCAATCTTCATGCTGGCACATTCGATAATACGTGCATCAGCAGGAACTGCATCGCCAGCCTCAAGTACAATAATATCACCGGGAACCAGTTCTTCGCGGCGGATGGTCATCTGATGTCCATCACGGATAACCTTGGATGTGGCGGCTGCAATTTCCTGCAGGGCGGCAATGGCGGCTTCTGCCTTGCTTTCCTGTACAACACCCAACACAGCGTTGATGATAACAACGATCATGATGATGATCACGTCTGCCAGAGATTCGCCGGAATATACCGAGGTAAAACCGGAAATCACAGCGGCAACGATCAGAATGATGATCATGGGGTCAGCCAACTGCGCCAGAAAACGCTGCAGCAAAGTGGTGTGCTTGCCTTCTGCCAGCTTGTTGTGACCATAGCGCTCCAAACGGGACGCTGCTTCCTGGGAACTGAGACCATTATCGGTTACGTTCAGTTCCTGCAGGACTTGTTCCTTAGAACTAAGATACTCCTTCATACAAAAATCCTCCTTTAGAGTGGGGTGGGAGAATAAAAAAAGACTTACCCACCGTGATTGTAGATAAGTCTCATCATTTAAAGCTAACCAGGAGAAAAACTCCGAGTGTTGGCACGCTGCGTTTATGTATGAATAAACGCTGATTACTCCCTTATTATTTCTAATTATAATGAACTTAAACCGAAAAGTCAAGGAATGATTTACCGATTTTATGTAAAATATATGTGAAAAAACAAGGCCGGCAGAAACTGCCGGCCTTATATATTAGTTGTTCTTTGCTGCATTCTGAGCGTTTCTTACCTTAACGCGCTGTTCAGCGGACAGGTACAGCTTACGCATACGAATGTTTTCAGGGGTAATCTCCAACAGCTCGTCATCGGAGATGAACTCCAGGCACTGTTCCAAACTCATCTGCTTAGGAGGAGTCAGACGCAGAGCTTCATCCGCGGAGGAGGAACGCATGTTGGAAACATGCTTTTTCTTACATACGTTAACGGCCATGTCACCGCCACGGGAGTTCTCGCCCACGATCATACCCTCGTATACCTTGGTCTGAGGGCCGATAAACAGGCTGCCCCGATCCTGAGCATTATACAGGCCATAAGTTACAGCCTCGCCATCTTCAAAAGCGATGAGGGAGCCGCGGCTGCGGGACTGCATATCACCCTTGTAAGGCTCATAATCGTAGAAAACATGGTTGATAATGGCGGTACCCTTGGTTTCGGTCATGAGCTGACTGCGGTAACCAATCAGACCACGGGAAGGAATCTTGAACTCCAAACGGCTGTAGCCGCCATATACGGGAGTCATGTTCTGCAGTTCGGCCTTACGGATACCCGCACCTTCCATCAGAACACCAGTGTATTCATCCGGCAGGTCTACGGTCAGCATTTCGATGGGTTCCATCAGTTGGCCGTGCACCGTCTTAGTGATAACCTGGGGACGAGAAACAGCAAACTCATAACCCTGACGACGCATGTTCTCAATCAGAACGGACAGATGCAGCTCGCCGCGACCGGATACCACATAGGCATCGGGAGAATCCGTATCCTCCACACGCAGACTGATGTTGGATTCCAGTTCTTTATAAAGACGATCGTGCAGGTGACGGGAGGTTACGTAATCTCCTTCACGGCCGGCAAAGGGACTGTTGTTAACACGGAAAGTCATGGACAGAACGGGTTCGTCAATCTCGATAAAGGGCAAGGGCTCGATATTAGTGGGGCAGCAGATGGTCTCACCAATATTAATATCCTTAATACCGGAAACGGCTACGATATCACCTACAGAAGCCTCGTCCAGGGGAACGCGTCCCAGGTCCTGGAAGGCATACAGGCTGGATAAGCGTACTCGGGTGGTGGTACCATCCTTACGGCAGATCACAGCTTCGTCGTTGGCGTGTACACAACCACGGTCGATACGACCAATGGCCACACGGCCGGTATAACTATCGTAATCGATATTGGAAACCAGCAGCTGCAGGTCGCCGTTAGGATCACCTTCGGGATGGGGAATAGTCTCCAGAATGGTTTCAAACAGGGGAGTCAGATCGGTTCCCTTTACATCAGGATCCAGAGATGCCCAACCATCTCGGGCAGAGGCATAAACCACGGGGGAATCCAACTGTTCATCGGAAGCACCCAAGTCCAACAGCAACTCCAGAACATCATTGAAAACTTCCTCAGGACGGGCCATGGGGCGGTCCACTTTATTTACAACAATGATGGGAACCAGGCCCAGATCCAGGGCCTTCTTTAATACAAAACGGGTCTGGGGCATACAGCCCTCAAATGCGTCTACCAGCAGCAAAACGCCATTTGCCATTTTCAGGCTGCGTTCTACCTCGCCGCCAAAATCCGCGTGTCCGGGGGTGTCAATAATGTTAATCTTTACACCTTTATAATTCAGAGCAGTGTTTTTGGCAAGAATTGTGATGCCGCGCTCTTTTTCGATGTCGTTGGAGTCCATCACGCGCTCGTCCACCTGCTGGTTGTCACGGAAGACGCCGCTTTGCTTGAGCATCGCATCCACAAGCGTTGTTTTGCCATGGTCGACATGGGCAATAATGGCAATATTTCGAAGCATAGTCTGATCGATCATAAAAAATATAGTCTCCTTTCCAAAATAGACCTTGTCGAAGCACAAAAAATAGTGTATCATAAAGATGCGGAATATGCAACAAAAAATCTGGTAAAGATTCAGATTTTGTTTAGGTGCACGAAGTCTGCGGAAAGGATGAGGGTTATGACGACAAATTTGTTAAAAGGTATTCAGCCTTTTTGGTTTTGGAATGGAAAAATGGACCATGCAGAGATCGTAAGACAGATCGATGAAATGGCTGAAAAACATGTTCAGGGCTTTTTGATTCACCCCCGTCAGGGTTTGGATCTTCCCTATTTAACGGAAGAGTATTTTGAGAGAGTGAAGACGGCGGTGGATGCAGCCAAGAAGCATGGTATGGAGGTTTGGCTGTATGATGAATACCCTTATCCCAGTGGTGTCAGCGCCGGCCAGGTAATGCTGGATCATCCGGAATACTGCTGTAAGGCTTTGAAGAAAACAGTGGGTACGGTAAAGGGGCCGGATACCTTAAAGATGTATTGTCCCTGGGGCAAGGTTGTCTCCGCAAGAGCCTACAAAGTGGTGGATGGTAAGTGTGATTTCAGTGAGTATATGGACCTGACAGATTATGTAGGTACCGGTTATTCCGACGAGATTTTCCAGCTCAGCGGTCTGACGGCCTATAACCGCAAGCGATTCTTCACCGGCACGGCTTCTAAGTATCTATACTGGACTGCTCCGGAGGGGGAGTGGAAGGTATATGTTTATATTGAAGAAGTCATGAAGCACTTTAAGTATTTTGAGAACTTCGTGGATCCTCTGAACCCTGCAGCTATTCGTTATTTCCTGGAGACTACCCATGAGAAATACAAAAAGTATATCGGCGAAGAGTTCGGTAAGACGGTGAAGGGCGTATTTACTGATGAAGTAACGGCTTTCCCGCCCCAGGAGCCTTGGTCACCATTGCTGCCGGGCCTGGTAAAGGAAAAGTATGGCCGCGACTTGATTGATGTATTGCCTGCACTGAGTGAGGATATGGGACCGGAAACCCAGAAGATTCGTTTTGAGTACTGGGATGTGGCCACTGATGCCTTTATCGAGAGTTATGACAAACAGGTTTATAACTGGTGTGATGCCAATAATTTGATGTATATCGGTGAGAAGCCCATTCTGCGTTCTAAGGAATTGGAGTGGGTACATGTACCGGGTACGGACTCCGGTCATGCCAAGGTGGGTGCTAAGGCGGATCCCCTGCCGGGCAATTATCGTGCCAACGGTAAAGTGGCTTCTTCTGCAGCTCATTTTTACAATAAACCCGCAACTCTGTGTGAAGCATTCCATAGTATTGGCTGGGGTATGACCACACAGGACATGAAGTGGATCTTTGACTGGCTGGCTATGACCGGTATTGACTGGTATGTACAGCATGCTTTCTATTATACTACAGATGCGCTGGCTAAGCACGATGCACCGCCTTCTTCCTTCTGTCAGATGCCCTGGTGGAAAGAGCAGAAGCATCTCAGCGATTATGCCATTGGTCTTGGCAAGATGCTGGGCGGCCTGAAGCGTCATGTACGCACATTGTTGGTGGATCCTGCCACTTCTTCCTGGGTACTGACCCATAAAGAGAAGGCGGAGCAGCGGGAAGCCATTGGTGCAGTGATGACATCTCTGATGAATGCGGGCTGTGACTTTTATGTGATCGATCCTCAGCTGTTGGCTCAGGCCCGTGTAGAGGAGCAGAGGGGTAAGACTGTAATCGTGGTGAAGGGCGAGGCCTATGAGAGTCTGGTATTGCCCAATATGAATAATATCGAAGACTGTGCTTATAAAGTGGTTCGTCAGTTTGTGGAAGACGGTGGCTTACTGGCAGCAGCCGGAGATATCCCCATGTATAATGTGCAGGAAGAGCACTGCGCAGAGTGGTTTGCCAAGGTCTTTGAATCTCCTAAGGAGAATCTGATCAAGACCAGTGTATTTGAAATTGGCCGAGAATTGGCGGCCAAACTCCAGCGTGAAGGCTGGATCTATGAAAATGTGCCGGAGGGTGCATTCGCAGTGACCGGTCTGAATGCCGAAGGAAATGAACAGGCCTTTATTATCAATACCACCGCTCAGCGTGTGAAGGTACAGCTGAAGAAGGATATGACCGGCGTGCTGAAGCAGCTGGATCTGGTAACCATGGAGACGAAGAGTGTTAAGCCCTTTGATGGAATCCTGAGTGTGGTACTGGAGCCTTGGGCTTCTGTAGTATATATTATTGAAGATGGCGTGGGCGAAGAGCAGATGCAGCATCAGGTACTGCTGCCCTTTAAGAGCCGCAAGTGGTCCTTTACCCGCAGCAAGGATAATGCACTGTATCTGGGTAAGTGGAACATCACTTTGGCGGATGGTCAGACCGGCGTAACCGGCTGTTATCCCATCATTGACCAGATGGAAGAACTGGGTCTGAAGATGCCGGTAAAGACCGTACCTTACTTTGGTTGTCCTAAGGAGCTGGCTTTCCAGAATGTGGACGCCACCTTTGATACGGAGTTTGTATGGGAAGTGGCTGAAGGCACACCTGCATGGCTGGTAATGGAACCGGGTACTTTGCAGGGGGAATGGACACTGAACATCAACGGCCATGAAGTAAAGGCTGAAGACTTCGCAGTAAAAGAATATTATCTGAATACCAATCTGGCTACGGACGTAACGGCTTATATTCAGCCGGGTCTGAATCATGTGAAGGTACATGTGCTGTGCTCCAAGAACTCTGACGGCCTGCGTAACCCGCTGTACATTTTTGGTGACTTTGGTGTGGAACTGGATGTAAGTTTGATCAAGGCCGTTCCTGCAGTCAGCGAAGGTACTTTTGGGGATCAGGTAGCCAATGGCCTGCCCTTCTATGCAGGGGATGTGACTTATCGTCAGGAAGTGATTCTGGAAGATGTACCGACGGATGAAGAAATTGTACTGAATTTGGATGCGCCTCAGATGCAGGATATGACCAGAGTCTTTGTGAATGGTGTGGACTGTGGTATTTGTGCATGGACCCCCAGAACCTTGAGCGTAGCTCCCGGAGTATTCCATGAGGGTGCCAATGAGGTGGAAATCGTTGTAACCAACACCCTGGCAGGTCTGTTTGAAGGTCAGTATTTTGACCAGAAGCAGCACAAGTACATTCAGCTGACTGATCAGCATAAGGATGTAACCGCTGAAAAGTCTTTCCAAGCTTGGTAAGGTGAAAAAATGACACATTTAATTATTTCCCGTCACGGATATAGTGAATATAATAAAACCAGAATGTATACGGGACAGGTGGATGTTCCGCTGACGGAGCTGGGGCTTCGCCAAGCGGAAAGAACTGCCCAGTATGTTGCCAAGACATATCCCATAGACGCCATTTATTCCAGCGACCTTTGCCGTGCCATGAGTACAGCATTGCCACTGGCGCAGGCCCTGGGCCTTCCTGTAATTCAGGAGCCGCTGATTAAAGAAATCTACGGCGGCCTGTGGGAGAATCTGTACATGCCTGAGATTGATGAAAGATATCATGATGATTACCAGGTGTATAAGACCACCATTGGTCTTGCACGGTGCACCGGCGGAGAATCTTTGATGGAACTGCAGGCGAGAGCGCTGGAGGGGATGCGGCGAATTGCCAAGGAGAACGACGGCAAAACCGTTTTTGTCTCCACTCACGGCGGTGTATTGCTGGTGCTGAGTGCCTACTGGCTGGGACTGCCGCCGGAACGGATGCACGAGACACCTCCTGCTACCAACAGTTCATTGACGGAAGTGATCTATGACAAGGGTGAATTCAAAATTGTAAAATATAGTTTTGATGATCATCTGGGAGAACTTCGTGTGGAAAACGATATGCATTTACAATAAGAAGGAGAAGCTATGAAAGTATTTATTAGTTCTGATATGGAAGGTACCGCCGGAATTGTAAACTGGTGGGAAACGGAAATGGAACATCCGGATCAGTATAACGCTTTTGCTGTACAGATGAGTAAGGAAGTGGCCGCTGCCTGTCAGGGCGCTTTGGATGCAGGAGCGGACGAAGTTGTTGTAAAGGATGCCCATGACAGTGCCCGTAACATTGATTTTAATCTCCTGCCGGAAAGTGTGAAGATGCTCCGAGGCTGGACCGGGGATATGCACAGCATGATGAGTGGAATTCAGCAGGGGATGGATGCGGTAATGATGACCGGATACCATTCCGGCGTAGGTCAGCCGGAGAATCCCTTGTCCCACACCATGAATACCAAGAACACCATGGTAAAGATCAATGGTGAGCCGGTGAGTGAGTTTGTTCTGAATGCCTATATGGCAGGTTATTATCAGATCCCGGTGGTATTTGTTTCCGGTGATCAGGGGATCTGCGACAAGGCAAAGGAGTTGATTCCTGAGATTACCACTGTGGCAGTTAAGGAAGGGATTGGTGCTGCGGTGCTGTCCATCCATCCGGCTCTGGCAGTGAAAAAGATTCGGGAAGGGGTTCAGAAAGCCCTGAGCGGAGACTTGTCTCAGTGCCAGGTGCAGATGCCTGAGTATTTTGAAATGGAGATCACCCTGCGTGAGCATGCGCTTGCTCATTCCAGAGCCAATTATCCCGGAGCGGTGCTGAAGGATAGCCGGACTGTGGCATTTGAATCCCACGATTATATGGAGATCATGCGGTTTATGCATTTTTGTTTGTGATTTGACCACCACTGGATGCAGTGAAAAAAGGCGGTGCCTTGAAAGACACCGCCAATTTTTTTTATTTTTTTTGAAAATTTTCCAGCCAATCGCCAATTTTGTACGATAATATAATATGTAGGGGTTAGAAGGACTTAGGCTTCTGGAACCGCTTTACAATGGAAGGCCACAGTAGGCGCCAGGCCAGGTACAGCACGATGGGGATCAGGATCAGGTTAAACCAGCTTAAGTAATTGGCTAGACTCCCGGGTGAGGTGACAGGATCCTTCAGTTCTTCTTGTACACTTTCCAACGTAGTTCCGGCTATACAGGAAAGGGAAATATTCACTGACGGGTCATCACGGCGAGTGTAGATTACCTGGCCGATTACATCACCCTCATGAACAGGAGCGGTTAAGGAATCCGGTAGCTCCAGGGAATAGGTGAAGAAGTTGGCCAACCCTTCAGGATCTATAGGCTTACGGGAGAGGACTTCGGCATAAAAAAGGAAGGTTCCTTTTACAATGGCATCCACATATCCTATTTTTTCCCCGTCATCATAGACGGGAATGCGAGCGATGGATTCACCGGGATATTCGATCATGACCGGCTGAAAGTATTGGAAACCATAATCCAGGACTTCTGAGGCAATCTCATAGCCGTCATCATTATCATCCGCATTCATAATGGTACACAGGAGAGTCATGTCTTCGCTTTGAGCGAAGGCGATAATATTACCTTCGCTGGCCTTACCACCCACGGCGTATTCATAGTAATTATAGGTGCCAAGCTGCAGCAATTCAAAGGGATTGGCATAATATCGGGTCTCGGCCATCAGATTGGTGGGAGGGATGGAGAGGAGATCCTCACATAAGAGATTGCGCAGGGGCACTTCCTTCCAAAAGGCAGCGGCAATCTTGGACATATCCCTGGCTGTGGTATACTGCTGGTCGTTTTGGATATTAAAGACAGAAACAAAATGGGAGGAGACGGCGCCGCAGTTTTTTGCGGTTTCGTTCATCCATTGAACAAACTGTTCTTCGGAGCCGGCCAGATGAATGGCCAGAGCATATGAAGCATCGTTGGCAGAGTTAAATAAAATTGCGCTGATACAATCCTGGACGGTGAGTTCTTCTTTTTCTTCCAGGTAGACAACCCAGGCTTCGTCAGGTATGGCATCCAGCATACCTTCCGGAACGATGATCTCATCGGTCAAATCCGCATGACGAAATGCGGTTAAAGCAATGAGAAGATTCAACAGTCCATAAGGGTCTAGGCGGGTATCACCGCCCACTTCGCGAAAGACTTGTCCCGTGGTAGGTTCCATGAGAACACCGGTAACAGGGGGATCCACCGGCATCTCGGGGGTGGCAGCATAGACACTCATGCTGGATGTGAGGAGGATGACGATCATCATCCAATATATGAAGAAGCGGCGAAAACCGCATTTGTGGAAATTCATCATAATAACCGCAGCTTATCGTAAAAGGACAAGCTTCCTTTCTTAGAGTTTACTCCATATTATAACATTAATTTTAATAAGACACAAGGGGGAAGAAAAATATGACAAAAGAAACGCAAAAAACAGTAAAAGGGATGTTGGTTCTATTGGCAGTTTTAATGGCCGGTGTAATCTATTGGTTATGCTTTCTGCAGGAGGAGACAGAAGTATTGTTGGTGGAAGAAAGCAGTCTGGAAGAAAGCAGTGCAGAACAGAGCAGTCAGGAAGAAATCTGGATCTATGTGCATGTGAGCGGTGCAGTAAAGCGGCCGGACAAGGTCTATAAATTACCGGAAGGGGCTCGGGTACAAGATGCCATTGATATGGCGGGGGGCTGTAGTGAGGAGGCAGATTTATCCAGGCTGAATCTGGCCCAGAAGATCAGCGATGGACAGAAAATCTATGTCCCCAAGGTGGGAGAAGAGTATGTTGTGCAAGAAAATCTTCAAGAAAGTGCGCAGAATCACTTGACCGATCTGAATAAAGCGGATAAAATAGAATTGGATGCTCTTCCGGGAATTGGGCCCTCCCTGGCCCAGCGAATCATAGAGTATCGAGAAGAACACGGCGCATTTACCGATATTGAACAGTTAAAAGAAGTTAAGGGGATCGGGGATGCGTTGTTTGAAAAACTGCAGGATAAAATAACCGCAGGATAGGAGGATATCAGGAGTGGCAACGCAGATCTTAGTAGTAGATGATGAGAAGATGATTGTAAAGGGGATTAAATATGCTCTGGAATATGACGGTAATGAGGTTGAGGTAGCTTATGATGGTGAAACAGCCCTGGAAATGATCCGCAATAAGGAGTATGACATTGTAATTTTGGACGTGATGCTCCCGAAGCTGGATGGTATTGCTGTGTGTCAAACTGTGCGGGAATTTTCCAATGTTCCGATTTTGATGCTGACGGCCAAATCCG
>JAFUJY010000233.1 GCA_017467985.1 Bacillota bacterium | reverse complement strand
CGAGCTGTTTACTGAGGAGCAGGCCGCTGAGCTGGTACAGATTGCGGTGGAAAATGCAGCCACCATTGAAAGTGAAGATGAAGTATTTATTTTTTCCGGCAGTGATAGCTATGCCCAGGTAGAGCCTAAGATACTGGAAGAGGAGAATCTTCCGGAGCTGGCGCTGAGCCTGTATAATGAGGCTGTTGCTGTAGATGAGCGTGTACAAAGCAACTCCATGAGCAGCGCATTCCAGGGAATGGGTAAGGTACATTTGATGAATTCTTCCGGTTTGAACCTTTCCAATACTTACATGATGCAGGGGGCCAGTGTGATGGCTCTGATCAAGAGTGGTGGTTCCATGTACAATGGTCATGAGGGCCAGTATAAGCCTTTGAAAGAGTTGGATCCTGCGGCCATGGCCAAGAAGGCTGTAGAGGGGGCCATCGAGAAGATCGGTGCGGAACCCGCTGCCACCGGCAAGTATCCTATCGTATTGTCCACGGATACCATGAGCCAGTTCCTGTCCGCCTTTGGTCCCATTTTCTCCGCCGATATGGCTCAGAAGGGTCTGTCCCTGCTGGCAGGCAAGGAAGGTCAGCAGATTGCATCTGAGATCGTTACTTTGGTGGATGATCCTATGTATGCAGAAAGTATGATGAAGACACCCTTTGATGCAGAAGGCGTGGCCACAGCCACCAAGACGGTTATTGAAAAGGGTGTGCTCAAGACCTTGCTGCACAATCTGAAGACTGCTAAAAAGGCCGGTGTTGCCAGCACTGCCAATGCCAGCAAGGCAGGGTACGCCTCTCCGGTAGCCATCAGCCCCTATACCTTCTATATTGAAAAGGGAGAGGCAACACTGGAGGAACTGTTTGCAGAGGCTGGCACAGGTGTATACATTACCCAGTTGAAGGGTCTGCACGCAGGTGCCAATGCGGTAACCGGTGATTTCTCTTTGGAGTGCAGCGGCTTTATGATTCGGGATGGCAAAAAAGCGGAGGCAGTGACTTCCTTTACTGCATCCGGTAACTTCTTTGAATTGCTGAAGAAGATCAAGAAGGTCGGCTGCGATCTGGAGTTCCAGGGACCCAGAGGCTACACCATGATCGGTTCACCCTCTATTTTGGTGAGTGAGCTGTCCATTGCCGGTAAGTGATAGGGAGTAAGAACATAAAAATGCCAGTGTTTTGTATTGGTTAGCAGATGTAACCATGCAAAAACACTGGCATTTTGAATTAGTCTTCTAAAGAATCTTCTTCCAAATCCTTCTGGACCGGAGCTGTTTCTGAGGGGACGGCGGCTGCAGCCTTACGTGCTGCTTCTTCTTTGGCAGCAACCTTGGCCTGGTATTCAGCGGCCTTGCGCTCTTTGTACTCCTTACGCTTCTGGAGGAGAATCAGCTGCTGCTGGCGATACCAACGGAAGTAGAAATAGATGCCGGCGGCCAGAAGAACAGCCATAACCACGACCACCAGAACATAGATCCAAATCTTGGCCATGGTGGCAAAGTAGGCACCGAAGGTAACGACCAGATGGATAAGCGCACCGCAAAGAACAAAACTGATCTTTTGACGCTTCATGCCGTGATAAGCCAGCATGAAGATAAAAATACTCATAAGGACAGTGGTTGTGAAATATAAAACCTGTGCCAGGCACTGACCCAAGGAAGCGTTCTGCAGAACCTGGATAAAGGCATCGATATCAGCCTGGGTTACATCGGCAGACAACAAAGAAGAAGTGTCCCCAGTATTGGCCAGTTCTGCAATCTTTGCCTGGTTAATATAATTCATGCAGGAATTAACAGCATTGTAAATCAGGTAAGATACACCGGAAGCGATGGCTTCGTAGATGTTCCACTGACCTTTGCGCACCAACTTGAGTACCAGATAGGCGGCAGGCGCCATAAAGGCGGCGGTCAGCAGGGACAATACAAAATAATACAAGACCACGTTTTCGGGAGCGGTCAAGAAGTTGTTAATGGCCGGTACGGATGAGAGCGCCGTGTAGGATAGGGATGTGAGCAGCTGGGCTGAAATAAAATAGGTGCCGAAGCCCACCACTACAGAAGCAAACCGGAAGGGGTGCTTACGCTGCAGAAGGAACAGGACTGCTGAAAGAATTACAAGGGGAGCAGCACTGCCAATATAAAAGCCAATAATAGTACTTTGCGGAATCATCATGAAAAATCCTCCAAATTCATTCAATAATGCATCTATTATACATGATCTTTCTGGATTTGGAAAGAGAAATTTTCAGGGTTTATAAAAAGTTAACTTTTGTTGTTTCGTTTTACTTCGATGATGGGCTTGCGGATTAACACATTGCTGAGGGCTTTGCCATCAAAGGGGATCAAAGGCCAGGTATAGCGTAATCCACTAAAGGAGCGGGTGGTCAATAGTACAATGAAAAAGACCGCAATACCGCCTAATAATCCCCACAAGCCTAGGAGTCCGGTGAGTAAAAGGAAGAAAATTCGATATATCCGCAGTGCCAGGCCAAATTCCACGCTGGGCACTGCATAGGTGGCCAATCCTGTAAATGCCATAAACAGCACACTTTCCGGCTGCAGGATTTTAACATCAATGGCAAATTGTCCCAATAGCAGGCCGCCGATAATACCCATAGCGGTGGAGAGGCCGGATGGGGTGTGAATTGAGGCCATGCGCAGGATTTCCATTCCCAGTTCAATGATGAGCAGTTGTGCGAACAGGGGCAATGCCTCTGCCTCCTGAGGAATCATGAATTGCAGCCAGTTGGGGGCAAGATGGGGATTTTGAGCAATGCACAGCCATATGGGGGCAAAGAAAAGGCAAATCATCATGGCAAAAAAGCGAATCCAACGGGTGTAAGTTCCTACCAGGGGATTTTGATAATAGTCTTCGGAATGTTGGGTAAAATGAAACATGGTGGCAGGAAAAAGCATGGCGGTGGGAGAGTTATCCACCAGTACAATTACATGGCCTTCCAGCAGATGGGCAGCAGCCACATCCGGACGTTCGGTGAATTTGGCCTGAGGAAAGGGATTGTACCAGCGTTTTTTGATTAGAAGTTCTTCCAGGGTCTTTTCACCCATGAGCAGTGCATCGGTGTTTAGCGTGTTAAGGGAGTCCCGAAGATGATCCAGAAGGTTTGGGTCGGCCAGACCGTTGATGTATCCCACGGCTACGTCGGTTTGGGAAGAACTGCCCACGGTGTGCATCTCATAGATAAGACGAGGATCGCGGATCCGTCTGCGGATGAGTGCGGTATTAAATACAATGGTTTCCACCAGTCCATCCCGAGCTCCGCGGGTAACTTTTTCCAGATCCGGCTCCTCGGGGCTGCGTGTGGGATAAGTGCGGGTATCTAAAATAATGGCGGAGTCAAATCCGTCAATCATAATGAGCAGAGCACCGGAGAGGATGAGCCGGATTGCATCTTGGGGATTCTCTGTCAGTTCACATTCCAGATAGCTGATTTTGGTCTGGAGAAAACGCTGCAGACTAGAGAGGCTTTCAAAGGCGGTCTCGCCCTGGATCACTTGAAAAATTCTAAGAATGGTTTCGTCTTTGCTCAGGCCGTCAATGGAAATATAAAAGGCGTTTTTTCCACCGATCATAATGGGGCGGAAGATAATGTCAAAGCTTTTTTCTATAGGTAACTGCTGCTTTAGGAACATTTCGTTTTCATTAAGGTTTTTGCTAAATGCCATGAATATCCCTCCATTCTTTTACAGTATGTCAGGATTGTATAAAGTTTATGTAAAAAAGGCGTAAAAGAAGTGAAAATTAGATTGGTTGCACAATTTGTGAATTTATTTAAAATGGGACTGGCAAAGTGAACAATCCTGTGATATAATATCATTATGACATTCTTTGTCAGGAAAATATACACAACAGAAGAGATCTGGAAAGGTAGGAAACCAATGTCATTTAATATCACATCGGATCAAATCGCACAGCACAATCAAGTAGCTCCTCTGGGTATTATTGTTATGAATGGTACCGAGGAGATCAGCAAAAAGGTGGATGAACACCTGGTTAAGTTGTATCCCTCTTTAACCGGTCCTCAGAATCATGAGACCTCCTTTTTGCAGGGCGTAAAGTGCCCCAGATTCCAGAGCGGCGATGGTAAAGCTGTTTTGGACCAGTCCGTAAGAGGTATGGATATTTATATTATCTGTGATACAGGTAATTATAACTGCACATACAATATGTTCGGACGTGAAGTTCCCTTGTCTCCCGACGAGCATTTTGCTGACCTGAAGCGTGTAATTCAGGCTATCGGTGGTAAGGCTCATCGTATCAATGTAATTATGCCTATTCTCTATGGCGGACGTCAGCATCGTAAAAAGGCAAGAGAGTCTCTGGATTGTGCAGTTGCTTTACAGGAACTGCAGAATATGGGTGTTTCTGAGGTTGTAACCTTTGACGCACATGATCCTCGTGTTCAGAATGCTGTACCGTTGATGGGATTTGACAATGTTATCCCGTCTTATCAGACCTTAAAGGCTCTGCTGAAGCATGTGCCGGATATTATGCTGGATAAGGATAACTTCATGGTTGTCAGCCCCGATGAAGGCGCTATGGATCGTAATGTATATTACGCATCCGTACTGGGCGTAGAACTGGGTATGTACTATAAGAGAAGAGACTATTCTCAGATTAAGAATGGCCGTAACCCCATTGTAGCCCATGAGTTCCTGGGCACCGAGATCTCCGGTAAGGATGTATTTATCTATGATGATATTATTTCCTCCGGTGAGTCCATGCTGGATATCGCATATGACCTGCGTAAGCGTGGTGCAGGACGCATCTTTGCCGGTTGTACCTATGCACTGTTTACCGAGGGCGTAGATAAGTTCCAGAAGGCTGTGGATGAAGGTGTTCTGTCCGGTGTTCTGTCCACCAACTTGACCTATCGTCGTCCTGAGCTGCTGGAGGCGCCTTGGTACTTTGAGGTAGACTGCTCCAAGTATATGGCGTACCTGATTGCAGCACTGAACCACGACATGTCCGTAAGTCTGCTGCTGGATCCTCTGACTAAGATCAACAATCTGGTTAAGGGTCATCGCGCAGAGGCAAGCAATAAGGAGCAGCAGCTGGATCTGTTCTAATATAAGATTTTATTCAGTAAAAAAGCCGCTTGTTCTTTGGTACGGGCGGCTTTTAATAAACGAAAAACAGGAGGATATTATCATGAATAATCCTATGACAAAATGGCGTTATGAAGCCATTGGTAAGAACATTACCGAAGTGTTAAAGGAAAAGGAATTTGATGCCCATTATGCTGATAATCTGGAAGAGGCCAAGAAGATTGTTCTGGACATGATTCCTGAAGGCGCTGTAATTGGTTTGGGTGGTTCTGTAACTTTGAACCAGATGGGCCTGGTAGAGACTTTCCGTGAGGGAAATTACCAGCTGATCGATCGCTATAATTGCGAAGATCATGTACAGAAGTATCATGAAGCCATGAGTTCTGAGTACTTTGTAACCGGTACTAACGCCATCACCAGAACCGGTGAGCTGGTAAATATGGACTGTTCCGGTAATCGTGTAGCCGCTATGATCTTTGGACCTCGTCGTGTTATCGTTGTTGTAGGTGCAAATAAGGTTGTTGAAAACCTGGATGCAGCCATTGCCCGTATTAAGGAGATTGCTCCCATTAATTCCAAGCGTAACAATCATACCACGCCCTGTACCATCAGCGGTTTCTGTGAAGACTGTAAGACCGGCAAGCGTATGTGCAATTATCTGACGGTCATTTATCATGGCATGAAGAACCCGGGCCGTATCAGCGTAGTGGTTGTAGGTGACGAAGTAGGTCTGTAATATATGATACATAATAATGAATCTCCGGCTAGACCGGGGGTGTTATAAAAAACTCCTGCCTGTGAAGGTAGGAGTTTTTTTGCGGTTTGCGCGCCATGGGCGCGCTCTAACGGGTGAAAGTCCCGAATACACCTAGGTAACAAGGAAGTATATAGCTGAACAGCAAGGGTGTTCATCGTGAGGTGGAATCTGAAGGAAGCTGTAGGCAAACCTCTG
>JAFUJY010000232.1 GCA_017467985.1 Bacillota bacterium | reverse complement strand
CGCTGCAATCACCGCCTCCAGCATGTCACTGTCTGTGGTATTAAACAAACCCACTGCGTAATGCCCTTCCTGGGCCTTTTTCAAAACATCATTTAAATTTACAAGCATGGTAAAGATCTCCTTTCATACCGTTGGTTTAATTTTTCGATTTCAATTTTATTCAACATACCATCCGTGGAATTCTCCGCAAATAAGCTGCTGGCCGCAGCCCCGGCTGCAAACTCCAACAAATGCACCGCATCATAATTATGATAAATACCGTACAGGCATCCGGCGCAAAAAGCATCTCCCGCACCCACACTGCCTTTGATCTCCCGGGAGGGAATCTTCAGTGAAGGTACCATGGTAAATTCTCCGGTGGCCACATCCAGACAAAATCCCGCTTCCTTACTGTGCACAATGACCTTGTCCTCCACGCCTGCCTGAGCCATAAACTCCATGGTTTCGCGGATATTTTCCACATGCAGCGTACCATCCTCGTGTCTTGGTGACAAACCGGTAATGCTGCAGCTTTCAATCTCGTTTACAATTACATAATTGCAATATTTCAGCGCCGGAACCACTTTACTCTTAAAATCCGCTGTGCTGTCACTGACCACATCAATGGATGTTTTAATCCCCCGCTCCTGCACATCCCGCAAAAAACGAGCCATCACCGTACCATATTCCGGATCCTCCCGGTCAAAAGCATCCAGCAATAAAATATACCCAATATGTAAAATCACACAATTCAGTCGGGCCAGATCCACATCCTCCGGCGAAAACTCTGCATTGGACCCTCGGGCATGGAAAAAGGTCCGCTCTCCCGAAGGCAGGCTCATCACATCGCTAAAACTGGTGGGCAGATGATTGGAGATGGCAATCCGTCCTCCATCAATTCCATGACGACTCAACTGGGAGACCACAAAACGACCATACTCATCGTTTCCGATCCGCCCCACCACCGAAACCGGCAGGTTGGGATCAATTTGGGCCAGGTCAATAGCCGTATTGGGGGCACAGCCGCCCACTGCCTGCTGAATCTCACTAATATTGGCCAGCATCCCTTTTTCCGGATAACAATCAATCGTCTTTACAATATCACACAAAATATTGCCGGCAATGGTAATCCCCTTGCGTTCTCCGGTCATCAAATAATCAATGGTCACACCAAATACCGCCGCCAATGCCGGAAACTGGGTCACTTCCGGAAATCCCAGACCATTCTCCCATTTACTGACTGTCTTACTGCTCACATTCAATCGCTGGGCCAACTCTGTCTGGGTCAAGCCCATTTTCTTACGTAAACTTCCGATCGTCCTACCAATTCCTTCAGGATTCATAATTCCTCACCTCTGATTTTATTATAAATCATCCTGCACACCATGTAAACCTACGTTTTGCAGATATTCTCAGCAGAATTTCACATCAATAACTTCTGTTTTTCTACTTATCGCAGACTTTTTCGCCACTCCTGGGGAGAACAATGATACTGCTTTTGAAATGCCTTATAAAAGTTAACATATGTGCCAAATCCACATTCAACGGCGATCTGTCCCACCGAGGAAGCGGAATGCTGCAGCAATTCACAGGCACGCTCCAAACGAATTCTGGTCACATAGGCATAGGGCGTCTCCCCCAGCTCGGCCTTAAATAATGCAATAATATAATTTTTACAATAACCGATTTTGTCGCCGATTTCTTCTAAGGAAAAGGGTTGGCGCAGATCCCGGGCCACACTTTCCAAAACCGCTCGTACCACTTTTGAATGATCTTCTTTCTTCTCATAACCAAGCAGCGATTCCAAAATCTGCAAAAACACCCGCTCCCGTTCAATTAATGGGGCATCTGTCATTTTCTGCAGATCCAACTTGTGAAATAATGGAAAAAGCTCGGTAAAGTCCGCCTTTCCATACAAGGGTAAACACCGGTCCCCCTCCTGAAAATCCCCCCAAAAATGAATATAATAATATTGGGGCGACTCACTCTCCACAATTCCTTCCTGTAAAAGCCCTTTTTCCTGAATATAATACTCTCCGGCACCCACCTCCACCAGATGTCCGTCCTCGTGGAACTTCAAAACGCCATCAAACACCATCACCAGCACATCATCTGTACAAACCCGATTCACATGTTTTTCATTCTCTTCAAAATATCGAAAGGAGGAAAAACCATATCTCGGAATGGAATTTACGCATAACCCATAACTCATCTTCTCACCTCATCCTTAGACTATCACATTATTGTGATTTTTGCAATATATTGCTGAGTATTATGCATAGCGTTTTTCTCTTATTTATGATAAAATCAAGCTACATCAAAACACAAATCAGGAGGATATTCGATATGTACTCTATTTTTGATAAGAATCAGATCCGTCCCCAAGGCTGGCTAAAGCGACAATTACAGATCCAAGCTGCCGGACTTTCCGGCCATCTGGACAAGATCTGGCCGGATGTACGTGACAGCGCCTGGATCGGCGGCAGCCGCGACGGCTGGGAACGTGTTCCCTACTGGCTGGATGGTTTTATT
>JAFUJY010000231.1 GCA_017467985.1 Bacillota bacterium | reverse complement strand
CATCTGTAAGGAATTTGTAATCCGGTTAAAGTTTTCTAACGAAGTTTCTTCCATGTTGCTTTCCATAACGGTCAGTACCGATAATGTTTCCTCATGGTTGGCATTCTGTGTTTCCTGTACCTTCTGGATTAAACTCTGCAACTCTGTATGTGCACGTGTGTATTCATTACGTATTACGTCTAAGGATGCATTCACAGATGCTATTAATCTCCAAACTAGTTACATCCTCATCCCCCGATTTTCTGCAAAATAAATTAACTCCCAGCTTAACCAGTCATGACAGATAATCCTTCAAATTCTTTTCGCCTTTTCCTTATTGTGTTATTCTGTTATTGTTGCAAAAAAATAGCAGGAATCCCAACCGTCCAAAGTCTGATTCCTGCCATGACCCACCCCGGCATTACTGCCTGAGCTTATACTTATGATAACCTTATTTTCTTCTTCTTTCAATCCTGTTTCTCAAAAAAATTATGATAATACCCTTGCCGCCCTCCAGTTTCATCAGCTCACCTGTTCCTGCGGGCACTCCGGATGCCTGACCAGACACGGTTATTACTTCCGTTCCTTTAAAAGTGCCCTGAAAAAGGTTGTTCTTCGTATCTGCAGGGTAAAGTGCAGCATCTGTGGCACCACTCATGCAATTCTTCCCGCCGATATGGTTCCTTACTCACAGATACCTCTTTCCGTTCAGATTCATGTTGTTCTTAAACACGAAAAACAAGCCGGTGACTTTCAGGACATTATGCATACTTTCCCGGAAATCGATGAAGGAAACATCTTCTACATTCTGCGTCAGTACAGGCTGTACTGGAAACAACGCCTTCTGTCAGAAGATTTGCAGCCTGCCTGCTCCGCTTCCTTTTTATCCCGGTGTTTTTCACGTTTTAACAGGCAGTTTATGCAGATTAAAAATACGAAAAACATTCTTTTTTCAATACCCACATAACTTTACTGGATTCTTCCCGTTCCTATTCCTTATACTGTTTAAAAATGCTTATAAGGAGGTACTTCCCATGACACAAGATGAAAATCAGGCCGTTGCCTTAATGCGCTATTCTGCCATTGCGCCCCTAATCAGCGGCTCACTTGACCCCGGACAGAGTCTGAATTCCTATTACCTGGAGGCTGCCGCACGCTCTTACAACGCTCCCGATGGTTCCGTAAAACACTTCTCGGCCCCAACCATTGAACGCTGGTACCGGAGCTATCTGAAGCTGGGCTTTGACGGTCTAATGCCATCCGGCCGCAAAGACAGCGGCAAAAGTCGTACCCTTGACGAGGAATCCATGGAATTTATCCGCTACATGAAACGGAATTATCCGAGAATGCCTGCCACCACCATCTACCGCCAGATGCTTGATACCGGTATTATTACAAAACATTCCGTTTCCGAATCCACGGTCAACCGTTTCATTAACCAGATGATGGCAGAAGAAAAGCTCACAAACAACCGGGACATGCGGCGCTATGAGCGTCCCCATATTAATGAGGTGTGGTGCGGTGATTCCAGTGTCGGTCCCCGTCTTATGACCGATACCGGCAAAAAGAAGGTTTATATCATTGCGCTGATTGACGATGCCAGCCGCTTTATTGTAGGTATTGATGTATTCTTTCATGATACCTTTGTGAATCTGATGTCCGTAATGAAATCGGCTGTTGCCAAATACGGCAGACCAAAGGTCTTTAACTTTGACAACGGCTCCGCCTATAAGAACAAACAGATGGAACTGCTTACTGCACGCATCGGTTCCACATTAAACTACTGCCAGCCTTATACCCCTACCGCAAAAGCAAAGATTGAACGCTGGTTCCGCACCTTAAAAGACCAGTGGATGGCTTCCCTGGATATGCGTTGTGTGCATTCCCTGGATGATCTGCGTTCCTCCCTGCTTGCCTTCGTACAAAACTATAACCTTACTCCGCACTCGGCCCTGGCCGGAAAATCCCCTTCGGAGCGTTTCTTTTCCGAACCGGAACAGATACGCAGACTGGCACCTCTTGAAATCGAGCATGCCTTCCTGCTGGAAATCGAACGCACGGTGTCTGCCGACAGTGTAATCGTCATAGACCAGACCGAGTATGAGGTGGACTACCGCTTTGCCAAAAGGCGCATCCGCCTCCGTTACTCCCCGGATCTGACCGACATATTTGTTGTGGAGGCCGACGGCTCCCTGACCCCTGTCCGGCTCCTTAACAAGCAGGATAATTCCATGATTAAGAGAGAAAAAGTATATCTTTGCAGAGGTGATGAATAATGAATGATTATATTGCACGTTTTGGTCTGGAATTCAATCCGTTTTTAAAGAATTCCAGAGACATTATTATTGAAAATGAAGAATTTCAGGAAATACAGTTCCGTCTGAATTATCTTGTGGAGACCAAGGGCTTCGGCCTCCTTACCGGTTCCCCCGGACTGGGAAAAACCACTGCATTAAGAAACTTTGCTGCTTCCTTAAACCCTGCCCGTTATAAGGTTATCTACTCCAGTCTGTCTACCGTAACGGTAATGGAGTTCTACCGTTCCCTCGTGGAGGCTCTCGGCGGGGTCCCTGCCCACCGCAAGGCAGATAATTTCCGGATGATTCAGGAAGCCATTTCACGCCTTGCCATCGAAAAGAGAATCACTCCCGTGATTATTCTGGATGAGGCCAATCACATCAGTAACGCTATATTAAGTGACCTGAAAATCCTTTTTAATTTCGAAATGGATTCCAGGGATCGGGCTGTTATTCTGCTTGCCGGCCTTCCACAGCTGAATAACACGCTGCGCCTGAATGCCCATGAGCCACTCCGCCAGCGCCTTGTCATGAATTACAACCTGGAAGGGCTTTCCAAAGAGGAAGGACGCATGTATGTTTCCGAAAAGCTAAGAGGAGCAGGCTGTACGCAGAAAATCTTCGACGAGAATGCGCTGGAGGCCATCCTGAACACCGCCAATGGTACTCCACGTGTGATAAACACCCTGTGCAATGCCGCACTGCTTATCGCAAACACAAATGCGCACAATACCGTCTGTGCCGAAGATGCCATGCAGGCTGTCAACGACTGTCAGCTTGCCTGACTGTTCCTGAAAAAGCTGTTTACCGAATAGTTTCAGTCCCGGAAACAATTCACGATTTACATATAAAAACAAGGTATTCCATACAGCCGGGAATACCTTGTTTTTATAAATTGTGTCCTGATTAGATATAATTCGGTCCAAAAGCCTTTTTATCCTTCTTTTAAATTGTGCATACATTTCCGTAATGCAATGCGTTTTTACATCTGTAACTCCCTAAACAAAAGCAGATAGTAGAAATTATCTATACAATTCTGCTTACGGCTGGACTAAAACAGACTGCAGAATCGGGCGCAAGGATTTCAAATATCAGTGTATATGGTTTCAAAAACAAATGCATTTAATTTGAAGAAAGTAGGCTCATTTAATTTGCCGAACAACAGATAGTATCGTAAGTCATAAATATCATTTTTTCTCCTGTTCTTCTTCCACATCCGCACCGTCTGGGCTAAAGGGCATAATCCGTTTACTCTCGCCGGGTTTAATGGTCCATTTCTTTGGATAAGCTTCAAACCGGATAATCAAATCACTCTTGCCTGTATTATGGATTAGCATAGGTGTACTGTAATCCTGCTGAAAGTAGATGGTATCGTAAAATTCAATGCAATCATCCCGCAAGAAATATCGGCACGCATAACACCCGTATAACGTTTGCTCATACATTCCGATTAAGACAGAGTCAACAATCATTCCCAGGTGTACAAATTCACACAATTTATGTGTCTGTTTTTCGGCATCATAATAAAAACCTGCTGCAAAGTGATAGTCTTCCTCCATCGACAAATAGAGCTCTATCAGATTGGATTCTTCCAACGGTTCAATCTCTTTTACTTCTGCCTCTTGCATGACGTAAACAGAATTTATTGTATGTATCTT
>JAFUJY010000030.1 GCA_017467985.1 Bacillota bacterium | reverse complement strand
TGACTCTCTTTCCGCATTCCGGACATAGCGTATAATTGTTATCAAAATCATATTCTTTTTTTTCAAAAAACGCCTCTTCAGCATATGTGTTCTTTTTAGGTAAATCCACGATGTATAATTTGCTATTCATATATGTCTCTCCTTATTTTTCCTTCACTTCAACAAATCCCTAAGCCTGTTAAACGAAGATTGTACTGATATGGGTTCATTTTCCATCTCTAATTGGATCTCTTCACAAAACAGTTCTATCTCTGTCCTGTATGTACTCTCCATTTCTAACAATAACTCATGTAAAGTATTGAATATACTACATTTGTTCCTATAGTAGCTATTAGGATACAAAGACAAAAGATTTAATATGTTCTCTTTTTCACCCAAAATACACATGCCGCCATACATATTAATTCGGCAGAACTTGCTTGTTTCTATTTCAAGCACATTCTTAATATACTGTATGGTCTCTACTTTTCTTTCCCCTAAACAGGTCTTACAAATTCCCCACAAAGCATATCCTCGTGTCAACCAATCTTTATCTTCTGCATATTGCATAAGCGTTTGATATGTAGAATCAGACGGAAAGTTACTGAGAGAATCAATCGCTTCCAATCGAACACTATACTTCTTATCTGTTGCCAACTTCAGCAAAGCCTGCTCTACGCACTCCCCCTCATAACTTACTAGAATTTTTGCCAAATCTGCGCGAATATCTTCTCGCTTAGCCTTAACAAGAGTATTGATCCATCCCATCACAGTCTCATCAACCACTACATCTTCACTCTTATCCATATATTCCAGCATTTCTCTCTCTGTCATCATCTCTCAGCTCCTACCGAGTCATAATACCTTCTACCCCCATTTTACCACATTTCTCCACCGATTTCCACTATAATATAATAATCCCCCACTTCGATAAACCATTTATCCAAGTGGGGGTGTTATCAGTGTTTATTTGATGTTTTCACAATTCCTATGATCGCCATGATTCCAATCACAATCGCGGCTAGTATGGTTCCGATCTCTCCTACGGCTCCGGTCACAAGAATCGCTGTAGGGCCGTCGGCTCCACCGATGATCGACAGGCTGCCATTTATCGCCTGGGATGTGCTCATTGCCCAAAAGGTGGATACAAGTCCATGTACCAGCAAGCCCAAGGCAAAAACAGCCGCAATAATAAAAATCCCTCTCCACAATTTGCGGCGGCGCTCGTTCTCCCGGGCGAACTGGGCATTCAGCGTCTCCAGTCGGGCCGCAATGGTCTGCAGCGATACCTGTTCCTCTTGCTCTTCTATGGTTTCTCCCAGCAGTTCTGTCACCGATGTATCCAAAACCTCTGCCAGCTTGATTAATAGCTCCGAATCGGGAACCGAAGCCCCCCGCTCCCATTTTGAAATGGTCTGGCGCACCACATTCAACCGGATTGCCAGCTCCTCCTGGGACATTCCCTTGGCTTTGCGCAGCACCTTAATATTCTCACTCAGCATACAAAAAACCTCCTTTGCCTGCAGCTATTATACACCCATAAGGGGCGTTGCCGCAAGCAACGGAGGTTAACATTAATGATTTTCCCGTGTATCCACCAGTTCTGCACTGAATAGACGTTTCTCCCGATCAAAGCTCAGGATGCGCAGGGGATAATTTTTGCCTTCAATAATCTCTTCCGGCAATACACCCTGCACCACAATCCGTTCTGACTCTTTATCATATAAGAATTCATCCGTGTACGCCCACACCTGGCCATTTTCCTGATGGAGCTTACCTTCCACCCGGATCAGGAACTCTACGGGGCCATTCACTTTGGCTAAGATATGGGACATGGGCAAAATCCAGCTCAAGAATGTGTGCCAGCTGATATTGTACAGCTCTCCCGCGGGGATGTTGGTGGCCATCAGGCGCTCTCCCAGCTGACGCAATCTCGCCATTTGTTCCGCGGACAACTGGGGCTTATTCATTTTCAGCTTGGACATGGCCTGACTTAAGTTGGCCTTGCTGCGTCCAATGGATACACAGTTGCGCACCCCTTTCATAAAGACATTGGCGCTTTGTCCTGCCTCTGCCATCACCGTGCAGATCTCCAGAATATCAAACTGCAGTTCTATCAGGCCCTTGTCGGTCAGTTCACTGCAGTCCATATATTGACGCAGCATAGCCCGGTCCTCTAGGGTAAATTGGCCCACGGACTTGATTTTGTTGAAAATCGAGTTAGTTATATTGTGGGCGGCATCCGCCATCTGCTGGATTAACTTTGCGGCGGCATCCGGCGTATAGTCACAGGGAAGGGGGGCCTTAGGCCAAGGCTCCAGAGCCAGGGCACCACCCGGTCGGAAGTTTTGGATTCTGTAACGGCCATCTGCATATGCGCTCAGCTGCTGATCCACAAAATTCACCGGCTGTCCATCCCGAATTTCCAGGGGATACCGCTGCATTTGCTCCAGCAGCTTTTCCCGGTCCAGACTCTGGCAGCTTTCTGCCAGCTGTCCGGGAGTAAAGTACAACTTTACCGGGGAGTTAAAATATACCGCCGCTGCCATAGCCGCATCTGTCTGGTCTCCCAGGGTCTGCAGCAGCCGCTTCACGTTATTTTCCTGATTGCGGTTCAGCTTCGGGATATCCAATTCTTCCAAACTAAACTTCCAGGGATTGTTTTTCTGCAGCAACAGCATGTATTCTGTCACTTCTGCCGGCTTCTTCACTCGCTGGTTCAGCCCGTTGGTCATGAGCAGTACCAGTTCCTGCTTTTGACCGGAATCCAGCTCCACACGATCCGCGCAAAGGTCCCGCATGGTCCGCATATTGATGACTTTGTGGGCATGGCGCATTCCGGCGATAAATACCTGAGACGGCACCACCAGCATTTCGTGGGGCTCCATCAAATCCCCAATAGTAAAGGTTCTGGTGGCCTCATCATAGGACTCGATGGTGAAATAAAAACGTCCGGGACTGTATCGCTTGCGCTTCTCCTCCGGCATATAATAGATAAACTTATCATATCCGAGACGCTTGTTTCCGAAGCTAATCTCTGAAGGATTCACTTCCACCCGATCTTCCTTGACCTGTGTGTTGATGGATGTACCGGAGAACCAACAATCCCGATGTCCTGCCAGCACGTCTTCACCGCAGCGATGCAATAAGTTAGATAAGGCATAGCATTGCTTGATCAGTGTATTGATATACACCAAGAACATCTCATCCGCCGGCAGTTTGGTGCTGCCCAGGCGCATCCAGCAATTCCGAACCTCTCCATAAGTCTCCACGGACAAACGCTTTGCCGCCGGGAAACGGCTCTGCAGACAGGGGTTCACCGCACAAAACTGAGGATCATTGATGGTGGAAATAAACAAACGCAGGAAACGATACTCCGTTTCTTCTCCTTGCTCTGCCAGCACCGTACAGCAATTTAAGTATTGCAGATTCAGCTGATTTTGGGCCTGACTATCTAAGCGCTCTATCTTGGGCAGGACCGCCATCTGCTCACTCTGCTTCTTACTAAAGACACCCTCTTCCTGGATCTTTTTCAGATGATCCAGCAGCACCGCATATGTGCTCTTGGTCCCCACCATTGCCTGCTTCCCCTCTTCCAACAACGGATACAGAGTATTTTCGCCGGTAATGGGGTCAAAAGCACCCACCTTCACAATATAATCCCGATTTTCACTGCTCAGCATCAGGCTGTGGGCCTCCGAATGTTCTGCCACCCAGCGGGGAGAAAGGCTCATATAATTAACACCCAAGCCCTTGGGCTCGAAACGATTTCGATTGGGGTGAAATACCGCCCGAATACGATAGTTGGCAAAAACCGCCTCCGCATCCAAGCGCTCCCGACGGTTTATGGCCGGATTCCAGCGAATGGCGTTAATAAACATGGAGAAATGAATGACCCGGCGAAAATGGGAATGCATGTAAATATAAACAATTTCATCCCGGGTATAGCCCAGCTCCTGCAGCATCCCCACCGCTCGAGGGTATTCCAGCTTACGCTTAGCGATAATACAATACTGGTCCAGGGAAATAATATCTTCACTATAAATATTGACCGGCTCAATGGCCTGCAGATATTCCAAAACCAGCTTTTTACCTGCCACCATTAAGGTTTCGATGCCCCCCTGTACAATGTCTGCCACCGTTGTAGTCCAGGACAGATTGGGCTGTTTCTCCCTAGCGCCCTTGGAGAATTGGGCAATATAATCCGCCGCATTCTCCACATTATATTGGATTTTTTTGCTAAAGAAATAAGTCTGCACCCAACAATGATATTTCTTCCATATTTTGCTGCCGGTTTTATCCGCCTTCTGCAGCAACTCTTCTAAGCGCACAATCCCTTCCAAAGCGGATCCATACTTTTTCTCCATCATATTCTCTGCCAAAAACAGGGCATGACGGAAGCTCCGGTCATTGGTCTGCACCAGCGTACTGCGCACCATTTCTTCTTCACTGATATCAATATGCCGCAGATTCAGATCCCGATGAATACGCTCCAGAGCATACAATAGCTCCATATCATCCAGAGCAATGGCCTCCTGCATCAAATACTTCAGGTCTTCGTTTTCTTGATTTTCGATCATGATCTCGATTCTGTGCTGGGCACCGCCCATCTGAATCAGCAGCATCTTGCAGGTTTCCACACCCATTTCTTCGTAAACAACGCGACAAAAACGAGCAGTAGCCACAAGCGGAACATAGGAATCACGAATCATCACCATAAAGTTATAAAAGAACTCCGTTAATAGGCTTTTCCGCTCAAAATTTTGAAATGCTTCGTACTCCTTGGCCCCTTTAATATGAGCCAACACCTTTTGACCAATTTCTTTATCATCCGCATGCACAGCATAAGCCAAAAGGCAGCGCAAATGGGTCTGTACCTCCGGGCTCAATTCATTCGCAATCTCCTCCATCTGCAGATGATAATACCGACGAATCTGCTCCTGAAGAACCCTGCAATGCTCCGGCTTCAGGTGAATCTTCTTATTATAGTATTGCAGCAGCAGCGTAACGATGTAGGGATTTTTTACTGCGGCCTTTTCCAAAAAGGGCAGCAGAAAATCCGCATTGCGCACAGCAATGCGGACACATTTATCTTTCAGATCTTCCGTTACAAAACGATAATCTTCATCCTGCCACGGGATCCGATTCAAAAACGAATCGAATAACCTTTCCATATTCCGATCCACAACCATTACGATACCCCCACTTATTCTTCTAATATGCTGACAATGTCCTCCATGATGGCCATATCCAGGAAATAATCAAAATATTTCTTGGAGGCAAAACCGATTCGGTTCCCCACATAGATCAATAGACCCATGTTGATGGCCAGCTCCATGCACTCGTCCACTTTGGTTTCGGTATAGCCCAGCTTCTGGGTACACAGGGTCATCTGGCGATAGGCCTTGATACGGGGCAGCAGTTTATTTTCTCCCCGCAGCTCTTCCACATCCTCACCCTGTTCCTGCATTTTCAGGATTTCTTCCTGTTGAATCTTATCCAGCAGTCCGGCAAAACCGGCCAGAATATCCTCCATGTGCTTCATATTGGCATCTTTTTTCTCAATGCGCTCACGCTTAATGACGCAGCGAATATAAGAACCGATAATGTCGAAGGGAAGCTTGCCTTCCAAAGAAGCCACTGTCATCAGTTCTTTTAACTTCAGCGGGGTATTCAGATCCTCAAAATACTCCGGATCCTCCTGAATTCCCTTCAAGATGACCTGCAGCCCTTGAGGGTCATGACAGTTCTTCCGGAAAAATTCTTTTTTATCCTTTAGTGTCATGGTGGACAGCTTCATGCCCTTGGCATGGTCCAGCACCAGACAATCCTGGGCATCCTGCAGATTACGATCCGTTAAAAATACCCGCACCATGGGATACTGAAGGACAAACCGATCCAACTCCCGGGCGAAATTACGCTTGGCATCCCCATCCAGGATCTCGTTAAAACCATCCAGCAGCAGACAGAACTCTTCATTAGCTAAAAATCCATCCACATCCTTCTCCTGCACATCCAGGACCGTGGCAATCTTGTGCATCAGGGCGTTTCGTTCATTCAAAATACTATATAACTCCACATACACCGGGATGGTCTTGCTGCTGCCATTTTGACGCTTAACTGCCAGCAAATACTCCATCCGCTTCAGGGCTGTGCTCTTACCGGAACCCGCCTCGCCGGACAACTTGATCTGCATAGCCCCGTCCAGGGTTAAGAGTTCTTCCACACCGCTGCCATCCTGGTTTTCATCGTAAGGATCATACCAGCGAATATTGGCATAGCCAAAACCGCTGCTTTCCAGACGCTGATAGTTCAAAATAATATTCTCACAGTATTCCTGCACACTGAACTTCTGCAGGCGATCCCGCTGCTGCAGCTTTTCTTCTAACTCCAGGGCGTGTTCATCACACAGGTGCAGCAACACCACCAGATAACTCTTCACCATCTGAAACAGCTCGTCCGAATTGAACTTCTCGATGCGATGGGCGTTGGCATTACGACAAAAATACTGCTGCAGATAATAGTAAAATACACCTGCATTCTTATATGCGGCCCAGTTTTCCGGTTCAGACGCCTTACCCACCCCAAAATTATTGTCGCTGGCATAGGGCTCCGGCACCACATTGAATTCCTCCCGGTACAGCTTGATCAATGTCCACTTCTTGTCCTGAATCCGCTCCGCATACAGCTCCGGCTTAATCACCCTAAAGAGCACCTTCATAAAGGCCTCCACATTCAGCAAATCCTTACACCGGGAACGAATCCGCATCTCGGACAGGTCCATCATCTCAATCAGGTTATTTTCCAGGTCACTGTTTTTATCCCGAGCCAATTCGAAGAAATTGTCCAGGCTCTTATAATATCGATCCAGATTATCGGTATCAATCACATCCACATTGGATACTTTACTTTCAATATATTGCTTCAGTTCATCACTCAGCATCTTAAATACCTCCAAAGGCGCATTCTAGAACCATTATAACAGCAATTGTTTAAAAAAACAAGCCCCCCGCTTATGCAGGGGGAATTGATTACTTAGACTCAATATATTCAACCAGGTCAGAAACCTTAGCCATCTTCTGCAGATCCTCGTCGGGAATCTCAATCTGGAACTCATCCTCAACAGCGGTGATGATCTCAACGATATCCAGAGAATCGGCCTCCAGATCGCTCTCCAGACTGGAATCCATTGTGATTTCTTCCTCATCTACTGCCAGAATATCGACAATAATGTTCTGAACTTTTTCAAATACCATAACTAGTTAATCCTCCTTGATTTTAGAAAACTCATGCAATGACAGCACTGTCATTTTTTACTGTTTCACACAGATTATTATATATTAGAGTATACGCCTTGTCAAATCCTTTTCCGCAATTTCTATAAATTTTTTCTTCACCTCTTGAAAACCATCGCAAACTAAGGTAAAATAGAATTAATCCTTTGGAGTTATGGAAAGGAATTTTTTATGACCAAATCCCAACGTCGGACTGTGTTCGCAGCCCGTATTTGTTTTGTACTTTATCTCTGCTTCCTGGTATACATCCTCTTCTTGATGGATGAGCGAAGCAATACATATCATCAATACAACTTGATACCTTTCAAGAGTATTCGCATGTTCTTTGAATATTATTTTATCCACCATGATTTTTCCTTTGAATATTGGTTTACCAATGTGGTGGGCAATATCCTTTTGTTCTTGCCCTTCGGTATCCTGCTGCCGGTGATTTTGACTCACCGATTGGGTGCCTTGCGGTTTCTCCTCGCCTCTTTGTTTTTAGCCATCGCCATCGAACTCATCCAGTACTACACCGGTCTGGGAGAATTGGATATTGACGACGTTATACTGAATGTATTGGGAGCAATGATTGGCTACTGGCTGATTACTCATATAGGGACTCATCTGTCCCATCATCATCATCCTAAGAGAAAGTAGGTGTCTGTATGTCTGGTTCGGAGCATTTTCCCCTGTCTGTATTTCCACCGGAGCACATGGGGGTCTCCCCAAAATCAATTCTGCGATTTTTAGATCGCCTGGAGGAAAGTCGGCTTTGCATGCACAGCTTTGTGCTGATTCGCCACGGTGCGATTATTTCCGAGGGTTATTGGGCTCCTTACACCGAGGACAGTCTGCAGCGCATGTACTCTGCCACCAAGAGTTTTGCCGGTGTGGCGGTGGGCCTTCTGGCTCAGGATGGCTATATTCATCTGGATGATCCGGTCATTCAGTACTTCCCCGACAAGGTGGTAAAGCAGCCCCATCCCTACATGGAGCAGATGACCATCCGGGATCTGTTGAAAATGTGTACGGTTCATACCCGTACCGCCACCCAAATCGTTCCCCATCCGGATCTGCTCAAGGCCTTTTTCAATGTTACACCTTCCCATCGGTCCGGAACTGTATTTAACTATGATACCGGCGCCAGCGTGGTGCTGTCCGCCTTGGTGGAACGCCTTACCAAGCTTCCCCTGCTGGAATACCTCCGCATGAAGGCTCTGGGCAAGATCGGCTTTTCCGATGATGCTTTTATCCAGAAAATCGGCAGCGTATCCCACGGCGGCTCCGGCCTTCTGTGTACCAGCCACGACCTGGCTAAGTTTGCGCTGCTGTGTATGCAGCAGGGTAACTGGTTCGGTTTCCAGCTGCTTCCTAAGGACTTTATGCGGCTGGCCACCTCCAAGCAGGTGGATACCCACTTTGCCCAGCCCGGCCACGGGGCCTTTGGCTACGGTTATCAGTTCTGGATGACTGAAAATAACGGTTTCGCCCTGTATGGTATGGGCGGCCAGCTGGCCATCTGTCTGCCGGAGAAAAATCTGGTACTGGTCACCACTGGCGACACCATGGAGAATCCCGGCGGTATCGATCTGATTTTCCGCGCTTTCTGGGATACCATCTATGCCGATCTGCATAACGATTCTCTCCCCGAGGATGAAGAAGCCTCTGCACAGTTATATGAAAGAATCGCCGCACTGAAGATTCCTTATGTAAAAGGAGAATCTGACAGTCCCATTGCCCTGAGCATCGGCGGCAAGCGCTTCCAGTTGGATGAAAATCCTTCTGTATATAAAGAGTTGTGTGTGGGCTTTGGTCCTGATTTCGGTATTCTGGACTTTACCACCGACAGCGGCAGCCACGAACTGCGCTTTGGCTTCGGTCATAATGTGCATCAGGTCTTTCCCGAGGCGGGCTACGAATGTCAGGTCTCCGGCGCCTGGGTGGATTACGAAACCCTGTTCATTAAGGTTTATATCACCGATCAAAATCTCGGTGCGTTACATATTTTGCTTCATTTTGGGCAAGACGGGTCCATCACCATCAGCAGCAGATCCTTTGGCGACACTCTGCTGAATGGGTATGACGCATGTGTTACTGGATATGTATACGAGTAAAAAGCCTGTATCTCCCGTAAGGTCCCTTCCTTCTAAAGGAAGGGGATCTTAGGAAGATACAGGCTTTTTTGTGGGTTAGTACAATTTTATTTTTTTATTCTTTACCACAGCAATCAACCCTGCTGCGCATACGCACATTACCGCGGACCACAGCATAATATTGGATTCATCGCCGGTGGGAGGTGCAGTTTTGTTATCGATCCACTTGGCATATATGGTAATATCCTCCGTAATCTTCATATCAAAGCTGAACTTATTTCCCGCAGTGTATGCTTCATCCATATACCAGCCGGCAAAGGTATAACCTTCTTTGGTGGTATTTAGACGTTCCTCAAATGCTTCTCCGTAGGCTTGAGTAATTGCCTGTCCTGCCGGAACCGGCACTGCCATTGCATAGCTCAGACCTTGAATTCGAACCATATACTGCAGCGGTCCAATTGTAATGCTCTTCGCCGTCTTACCGTCACCATCCACAATGGTCCAATAGGACATTTCATATTCGTCTGTGCTCTGGGCAACCGCGCCCTCTGCAGGCGTCTTTACCGTCAGCATCTGACTGACTTCCAGACCCGCTCCTGCAAAAACGGCGTAATCACCTTCGGCACTTACAATCAGCTGTGTCCCCTTGAGTCCGGGGGTTCCCTGGGTACTGGGGGTTACCTTTGTACACTCAATATTGATACTCCCCCATTCAGCCCGGATGCCATTTGCACCCGCATCCACATCCACTACGGCATCGGTAATCACCATAGAGTCACCAATGTATATACCATCCTGCTCAGAAATTACATCCATCCGACCTCCTGTCAAATCGATGATATCGGCACAAATTCCCAAGCTTACTCCCTCAGCATCCTCTACACTTCCACTTTGCGCACAAATTTCACTCTCCACAGAAATCAGGCCGCTAAATGCTGTAATACCCACAGCACTGTCTCCTGCCTTTTGAGCATATGCAGACACCTCACTGGCTTTGACCAGCAACTGTCCATCCGTATAAATACCACAGGAACTACCGGCATAAGCACTGTTTGCTGCAACCCGGCTATTTTCAATCGTGATATTCTCTCCGTCAATACCGCCTGCAACAGAGTCTCCGCCGCCCATACCGCTTTGTACCGCAATATCACTGTCACGGATCACCAGATCTCCATATACCATGATACCGGCAGACTCATACAACGCATCGCCGGAGGTTACTGTCAGTTTGCCTCCACTGATGTTCAGATCTCCCTCTGCCAAAATACCGTAGGAAACCTCCGCCCCCGGTATAGTGATCTGATTGTCTGTTCCCTCCGCCAGAACGATATTCAGATCGCCCAGAATATAGATCCCGGCCAGATAGTCGCAGTCCTCCACATATGCATATCCATTGGTAATATTGACTCCGGCCAATGTCAATGTGTTTGTCTGCTCATCATAGCTCCAGCCTTCACCATTGGGAGTAAGCAAGGCATTTACACCGTCCACATAAACGGTTTCCCACATGGCATAGAGGTTGATATCCTTCGTTACCGGCGCATCAAAGTCATATTGCTCCCCTGTCGCTGTAAACCAGCCCGCGAAACGATATCCCTGACGAGAAGGAGCCAACGTCTCGCCCACATCTGCTGCTGTGCCGGTCTGCTCATAAAAGGCATCATTCACAGAATCTCCACTGGCAATATTATGAATCGCCATATCATAGGATGCACCGTTACCGTTCAGCTTCACAGTGTATGTGAACTCTTTACCCAAATTGTCCTGCAGGCGCTCAAGCTCGTCCTCACTCAAGCCAATCCCCAGAATATATTCCGCAGCTTCCGCCGCCAGATCCACTTCATCCAAATCCGTCACGTCGAAGGCATTGCATAGACTCTTTACAATATTGCTTTGAGCTATTGCGTTATATTTTTCACTGTCTGGCTCTACACCATAATAGTTACAATAGGTCAGCATGTAGTCCTCAATGACTTCTTCCACCGATGCGCCCATCAAGCACTCCAGCAGAGCAGACACAAAGCCGGCTCGATCCTTACCTTCTGTACAGTGAATAGCATAGACTCCCTTATTTTCCGCAAAGAACCGCAGACCCTCTGCCAGTCCCGCCTTAAAATCTTCCGATGTGATGTCTATTCCCAGATTCAGATAAACCACATTCTGTTCCGCATAATAACTATCTTCATATCCCTCGTAACCTTCGGCAATCTCCATACTATCCGCCAGATTCATGATGACTGTCACACCGGCATTCTCCAGCGCCGCCATAGCGTATGTATTTCTGCCCAGTTTCGGATTAATGGGAGAAGAGGTGCGGTACAATCTGCCGTCGATAATTCCCGTTGTATCAATCATCCGGAAATTCGCAAATTCCTCATCGCTCAGGTGGGAATAATCATCTCGATCATTGGTATACTCCAACTGCCGCTGCAGATATTCCGCCAGATATCCTTCTTCTTCAGCCATTTCAAATTCTACTTTTACCGGATAGGATACACCCTCGGCAGCCTCCCAGTACCAGTTTCCTTCTGCATCGGTCACTTTCGTACCAAGTCCGTATTTTTCTCCAAAACTACCCATATTGACAGCAAGTCCAACTTCGTCCTTCACCACAATGGCCGCTTTCCCACTGTCCACATAGAAATAATCAGGGACCACCGGCAATACCAGTTCCTGATCCAGGAAACGCACCGTCACCAGATCGCCCATGGCAAACTCGGTCAAAAAGTCTTCAGTCTCACAACTTACGTATACATTGCCATACTTACTGAACCATACATCATTATCCAGTCCACCGATTATAATTTCGTCTTCAGCGCTCACCTCTACCACAATACGGCCACTGCCATTGACGGTACCATAGTCCACAGTAAAGCCCGCATACTTAGATGCCAGCGGTGAATTGGTCGCTTCCACACACCCATCTTCAAATGCACTGACATAGTTACTCAGTACCATGTAATCTTCCATTACATAGTCCAGCACATTCACTGCGCCGCCGAACATGGCAAATCCGTCTCCCAGCTCCCGCAGAGTATAGTTATAACCTGCCAAATTGTACCGGGCATCCAGATCCAGCGCATCCCAAGTGCCATTTTCCTTATTATATACCTTAACATCATAAACTCGGTACTCCCCGGTGGGACCACCGATCCATACTCCTTTATCATCCTTCTGGGTCGTATCCGGAATCGCCGTATTAATTTTGTAAGTAATACCCGAAACCTGAAGGAAACCACCGCACTCGGAATCTCCCGCACTTCTGGCACCCCATTCCAGAGCATCCAGCAGCTGCTGTCCTGTGACCGTCTGCAGACATGCCACATTGCCAAAGGTATGAATCTCTTTACAGGTTAAGTAGGAAATATCTCCGGTGATTGCCTTATTGCGCACACCGCCGCCGTTCATAATCGCGGCATCCACATCCATATCCATACTATCAAATAGATAATACAGGGCATCCGCGCAAAAATCACCGCTATTGGTCTCCTGCAGACGAACCAGACGATTGCCCTGTTCATCGTAATTATTCAAGGTCAACTGAGTGGAACCGATAAGCTGACCCAGCTGGGTATTAATTTCACTGATCCAGGCGTCCTTAATTGCCTTAACCTCGGCATCACAAATCATTTCGGTACCGGAGTACAAATCGGACACCAGCTGATAGCTGCCGTCAGCATTTTCCTCATACTCAATAAAATCCGTGGTAATTGCTCCGGTTTCCCCATCAATCACCATCATACCAATTCGGTTAAAATACTCACCGGTCTGTGTCAGCAGTACATTTGCGCCGCTTTCATCCGCAATCATTTTTCCTTCCACCGTGCTGTGGGAGTGTCCGTCAATAAAAGCAGCCAGACCGGATACATTGGCAATGGTCTCCTCACTGGTCCACGGTGCGGAGGCAATCTCATCCCCCAGATGACCTAAAGCAATAACGGTCGTGGCACCGGCCGCCTTGGCTTCATCAATTGCAGCCTGTACATCTGCATACAGCGCAGCTCCATCATCACCGCCGGCAATCCCATAGATATAATTCCCATTTTCATCCTGGAAATAAGCCGGAGTGGACTTGGTAAATGTTTCGGGGGTGGTAATACCGACAATAGCAATGGTTTTATCCCCGCAGACAAAGAGTTCATAGCTGTTCAGCACCGTCTCTCCCCGAACACCGTCAGCCTCATGATAAAAATTCGCAGAAACATACGGATACTCCGCCTGTTCCACAATCGCCAGACATCCATTCATGCCATAGTCAAATTCATGATTGCCCAGCGTAGCCAAATCATACCCTGCTGCATTCATCAGTTCAATAATTGTGGCACCATCATCCATAGAACCATAGGCAGTTCCCTGAATA
>JAFUJY010000230.1 GCA_017467985.1 Bacillota bacterium | reverse complement strand
ATTTATTCAATAAAATAAAAACGGACACGTCGGGTCAGAACGTGTCCGTTTTTTTCTTATGTTGCACTATTATTGTTTGCTGCAGCCACGGCAACCAGGGAAGCACACATGGCAGCACTTTGGGAAATGATGATGGCCAGGGTGGAATTGAGAGCAACGGTGGGCATCACCACATTCTGAGGGGGATGGTGGATATAGTCGCTGGATACCAGCATAGCGGCATGCATGAGTCGCTGGGTGCGGGTCATACCAAAGAACCCATAACCCTTTTGTTTAGAAAGAAAGGCATCCACCTCCAACAGGTCATCGGCGATGGTTTCCAAGGGGGCGGGCAGAAGTGCCAGCACACCCAGAGTGGCCAATTCATGACCGGTACCATATACACAATGGCGGGATTTTAACAGTCGATACAAATCAATGGTACGTTGACATTCTTCGTCCCCAGGGCCTTCATTGAGGGCCAGAACATGACTGAGGGACTGGACCGCATCCGCAGAGAAGAATGTGGACTTCAGACGGTCATAGCAGTACTCCGATTCGTGGACGATATCTTCATCCGTATGGGTGGACAGGGCCAGCAGCGCGGCAAAAAGACAGTCCGAGTTGGAGGTCAGGAAGGGATGTTCTTGACGCATCAACTGGTAAATGTGTTTTGTGCGGGCGGCGACGGTATGATATTGGGCGGGGGCCACCCGCTCGGTAATGATCATAGAAGCAATGGGCAGATATTCAGAGGTGAAAAAATGTTTTTTCAAAATATCGTATACCTGCAGGGAATGTTCCAGCTTCAGTTCAGGGCTGTTATCCACGGCCAGCATGGAGAGAAGAGCCAGTTTTACGATGCCGCGGTAATTGGAAAAAATATTGGTTTTTTCTTTTAAAAGTTCCTCGCAGGCCTTGAGACGCTGGGGATCTACAGACATGGAACGATCGGCAAAAAGGGATGCACACACAGGATAGATATAAGAACTGTCCCAGGGAAAAGCAGATTTGATCTGATCGCGGTTTTCAATAAAAAGATTGCATAAAGCAGATAATGTGGGTCTCATGATAATTACACCTCCGGATATATGATACCATAATTATGCAGTGGATTCAATAAATTACAGTTGATTTTTTGTTCATCTCATAGTAAAATAGAAGAAAACCATGCAGGAGGATCGACCATGCAGAGGAGAGATAAGATTAATTATTATTTAGATATTGCGGAGACAGTGGCCAAGCGAGGTACTTGCCTGCGTCGTCACTATGGTGCAGTTATCGTAAAACACGACGAGATTGTATCCACCGGTTATGTGGGGGCGCCCCGTGGTCGCCAGAACTGTTCTGATTTGGGTAAGTGTATTCGTATGGAACTCAAGATTCCCAGAGGGGAGCGTTATGAGCTGTGCCGCAGCGTTCATGCGGAGGCCAACGCCATCATCAGTGCATCCCGTGAGAAGATGATTGGCGCCACATTGTATTTGGTGGGGGTGGAGGTTTCTGATGGCTCTTATATTGCCAAGAGCAGCAGCTGTTCCATGTGCAAGCGTATGATCATTAACGCAGGTATTGAGACAGTCATCATTCGTGATACCGCCGATGAGTACCGTATTATCCAGGTACAGGACTGGATTGATAACGACGAATCTTTAGAAGGGACTCTTGGTTACTGATGGAAGTCAATTATAAAAACAAAAAATACTACAATACCGATAAGCTGCCCATTCGTCAGCCCTTGATTATGACCCATTTACTAGCATTGGTCAGCAAAATTGCCATGCCCCGTGTACCTTATAAGATTGAAAAGTTTGGCATGGAAGGACTTAAACCGCCCTATGTTTTGTTAAGCAATCACATGTATTTTGTGGATTTTCAGTTGAGCGCCATGGCCACCTGGCCCCACAGAGTCAATAATATCGCCACTATCGATGGCTATTATCGTCGTCCCTGGCTGATGGAACTGCTGGGGTGTATTTGTAAGCGTAAGTTCACCACTGATCTGCACCTGATCAAGTCCATTAAGCATGTTCTGGAAAAAGGTGATATTCTGTGTATGTATCCGGAAGCCCGATATTCACCGGTGGGGACCACCGCCATTTTGCCCGATGCCCTGGGTAAGATGATCAAGATGTTCAAGGTGCCGGTGGTGGTGATGCTCCATCATGGCAACTATCTGCATACACCTTTCTGGAACTATCGCAAAAAGAGAAAGGCGCCGCTGTATACCACCATGACCAAGGTGCTGTCTGCGGAGGATGTGGCTGAAAAGTCTGCTGAGGAGATCAATCAGATCGTGCGGGGGGCTATGACCTATGATGAATATAAGTGGCAGGTGGAGCAGAATATCCAGATTACCGAGCCCTATCGTGCAGAAGGTCTGCACAAGGTATTGTATCAGTGTCCTGCCTGCGGTAAGGAGCATGAAATGGCCTCTGAAGGCATCAAGTTGTTCTGTAAGCACTGTGGTAAGACCTGGACTATGGACGAGCTGGGCCGCCTGAGTGCAGAAAGCGGGGAGACACAGTTTCCCCATATTCCGGATTGGT
>JAFUJY010000229.1 GCA_017467985.1 Bacillota bacterium | reverse complement strand
TTTTCTGTCATAAACCTTGAAAATTTTGTTTGAATGAGTTATAATGATACGGATGAGATGACAAAATCGTGTGTTTTGCATCAGAAATGAATATTGGGGGTTTTAACCTATGAAACAATCATTGTTCAATGCACCCCGCACATTTAAGGGAGGAATTCATCCGCCGGATTATAAAGAATCCACGGAGGGCAATTCCATTCAGATGTACATGGATCCCAAGATGGATCTTGTATTTCCTATGGTGCAGCATATCGGCGCGCCTTGTAAGCCGCTGGTGAAGAAGGGTGACTATGTCCTGCGCGGACAAAAGATCGGCGAGCCTCAAGGGTTCGTATCCAGTCCGATTCACTCCAGTGTTTCTGGAAAAGTAAAGGATGTCAAGCCTATGCTGCATACCAACGGTACCAAGGTCATGTCCGTTATTATCGAGAATGACCATGAGTACAAAGAAATCGAAGGTATGCATAAGGTTCATGACTACAAGAACATGACCAACGAACAGATTCTTGCTCTGATTCGTGAAGCCGGTATTGTAGGTATGGGTGGTGCAGGGTTTCCCGCCCATGTTAAGCTTTCTCCGCCGCCGGATAAGAAGATTGATTCTATTATTGTTAATGGAGCAGAGTGTGAGCCTTTCTTGTCTTCTGACTTCCGTCTTCTGATTGAGGAGCCTAAGAAGGTGATCGAAGGATTAAAGATCATTCTGCAGATGTTCCCCGAAGCCAAGGGTTATATTGCTATTGAGAATAATAAGCCCACCGCATTGTCCGTTATGCAGGAGCTGACGGCAGCTGAGGAGCGCATTGAGGTCGTAACACTGCAGACCAAGTATCCCCAAGGCGGTGAGAAGCAGCTGATTAATGCTGTTACCGGACGCGAGGTTCCCTCCGGTGGTCTTCCGGCAGATGCTGGCTGTATCGTACATAATGCCGATACAATTGTTGCCATTTATCGTGCCGTTCTGGAAGGCCGTCCGCTGATGCGCCGTATTGTTACTCTGGCTGGTGGCGCATTGAAGAAGTCCGCAACCTTCAAGGTTCGTCTTGGTACCAACGTGAGTGAGCTGATTGATGCTGCCGGTGGTTTGACCTGTACACCTTCCAAGGTTATTTGTGGTGGCCCCATGATGGGTACCGCATTGTTCTCTCTGGATGTTCCTGTAGTCAAGGGTACTTCCGGTGTATTGCTGTTTGATGAGAGTCAGGACTTTATTGCAAATGAAAGCGCATGTATCCGCTGTGGTAAGTGTATTGCGGCATGTCCGATCCATCTAATGCCCATGATGCTGAATCAGGCTGCTTTGGAACGAGATTGGGATACTTTTGCTAAGCTTCATGGTATGGACTGTATGGAATGTGGTTCTTGTGCTTATATTTGTCCTGCCAAGCGTCATCTGACCCAGACCTTTAAGGCGGGAAAGCGCATTGTCGCTGAACAACGTAAGAAAGCAGCAGCAGCGAAACCTGCTGGCGGAAAGTGAGGATACCATGGCTGACGAAAAGATTTTATTCCATTTGTCCGTATCTCCCCACATCCATGCTAAGCACACAACCGGTTCCATTATGTGTGAAGTACTGCTGGCACTGACACCTGCAGCTATCTTCTCCGTATTCTATTTCGGAATCCGTGTTCTGTTGGTTTACGCAGTATGTATGGGCTCCAGCGTTTTAGCTGAGTACGTATGGCAAAAATGTACCAAACAGAAAGTAACCATTAAGGACTGCAGTGCACTGGTTACCGGTATGCTGCTGGCCATGAACCTTCCGGCTTCTATTCCGTTGTGGATGGCCGCTATCGGTTCTATTTTTGCAATTATCATTGTTAAGCAGATCTTTGGCGGTATCGGTCAAAACTTTATGAATCCTGCACTGGCAGCTCGTTGTTTCATGCTGGTGGCTTGGGCATCTGCAATGACCAACTTTACTGTACAGGGTGTTTCTACTGCAACTCCCATGACCATCATCAAGACCGGTGGAGAACTGCCTTCTCTGCTGAATACCTTCCTGGGTACCGTATCCGGAAGTCTTGGTGAAACTTCTGCAATCCTACTTCTGATCGGTGGTATTTACCTGATCGTTCGCGGTATTATCGACTGGACACTGCCTGTTACCTACATTGCAGTTGTACTGGTTCTGTCCTACGCCTTCGGTCATGATGGTCTGTATGAGGTTCTGAGCGGCGGTCTGATGCTGGTTGCTTTCTTCATGGCAACTGACTATACCACCTCTCCCATGACTCGTAAGGGCCGTATCATCATGGGTATTGGCTGTGGTTTATTAACGGCACTGATTCGTACCTTTGGCGGATATCCTGAAGGTGTTTCCTTCTCTATCCTGCTGATGAATATCTGTGTACCGCTGATCGACCGCATTTCCATGCCGAAAATCTATGGGGAGGTGAAGTCCAAATGAAAGATTCTCCCATCCGTCTCGGAATAACACTGCTCATCATCTCCGGTATCATGGGGTTGATTTTGGGCGGCGCTAACTATATTACCAAAGATCTGATTGCTGCCAAGAAGGATGCCGCCAACAAGGCTGCCTATGCTTCGGTTCTGCCTGCTGAGGCCGATACCAATGCATTAGAAATGGTCGAAGTAGAAGAGGAGTATGCTTCCACCATCCTGGAAGTATGTTCTGCTGATTCCGTTGGTTATGCCATGCGTGTTTCCACCAAGGGTTATGGTGGCGCAGTAGTCATTGCGGTAGGTATTGACATGAATGGCACCATTACCGGTGTTACCGTCGTTGAACACAGCGAGACCCCCGGTTTGGGAGCCAATGCAGCCAATCCTTCCTTTACTGATCAGTTCATTGGCCAGAGCGGCACTTTGACCGTAGTAAAAGGTGAGGGTGGAGCAGGTTCCATTTCCGCACTCTCCGGTGCTACCATTACTTCCAAGAGTGTTACCGATAGCGTAAATGCAGCTCTTGAATATTACAACACTTATCTGAAAGGGGGTAAATAATCCATGTCTAAGCTGATTGACGGATTAAAGCGCGGTATTATTGAAGAAAACCCCACTTTTGTACAGGTGCTGGGCATGTGTCCCACTTTGGCGACCACCACATCCGCCATCAATGGTTTGGGTATGGGCTTGTCTGTAACTGCAGTTCTGATGTGTTCCAACCTGGCAATTTCTGCCCTCAGAAATGTAATTCCCAGCAAGATTCGTATCCCCGCATACATTGTTCTGATTGCTACCTTCGTTACAGTAGTAGACCTGCTGCTGCAGGCATTCTTCTATGATACCCTTTACAAAGCACTGGGCCTGTTTATCCCGCTGATCGTTGTAAACTGTATCATTCTTGGTCGAGCAGAGGCCTATGCTTCTAAGAACGATCCTGTTTCTTCTCTGTTTGATGGTCTGGGCAACGGTCTTGGTTTTACCATGGCGCTGACCATCTTGGGTGTAATCCGTGAGTTCCTGGGTGCCGGTTCCTTCTTTGGCATTCAGATTCTGCCCGCGGCCATCACCCCTGCTGCGATTATGATTATGGCCCCCGGTGGATTTATCGTACTGGGCATCGTTCTGGCTACTTTTAATCATATCCGCTCAAGAAAGGAGAAGTAAGCCATGCCGAGATTATTAATCATTATTATCAGTGCAGTATTTGTCAACAACTTCGTATTGTCCCGTTTCCTGGGGATTTGTCCTTTCCTGGGTGTTTCCAAGAAGATCGATACCGCAGTGGGTATGGGCTTAGCGGTAACCTTCGTTATGACCGTTGCTTCTGCATTTACTTATATGGTTTATAACTGGATTCTGGTTCCGCTGAATGTTGAATATCTGTACAATATTGCATTTATTCTTGTTATTGCCTCCCTGGTTCAGATGGTTGAAATGGTTATTCAGAAGGTAAGTCCTGCCCTGTATTCCGCACTGGGCGTATATCTTCCTTTGATTACCACTAACTGTGCTGTACTGGGCGTAGCCGTACTGAACATGCAGGAAAATTACAATCTGCTGGAATCCGTTGTAAACGGTTGTTTCGCAGCTCTTGGTTTTACCCTGGGTATTACCCTGTTCGCAGGTGTTCGTGAGCGTATCGCCCACAACCGTATCCTGCAGGCATTTGAAGGTTTCCCCATTGCTCTGCTGAGTGCAGGTCTGATGGCAATTGCATTCCTGGGCTTCCAGGGCTTGGTATAAGGAGGTCTTGAATTATGTTAGAAATTCTGATTCCCTTCCTGATCCTGGCGATTATGGGTATTTTATTCGGTGTTGGTATCGGTTTTGTTGCTAAGAAGTTTGAGGTTCCTCAGGATCCCAAATTTCCGCTGATCCGTGATGCCCTTCCTGGCGCTAACTGCGGCGGTTGTGGATATGCCGGCTGTGACGCCTATGCCAAGGCTGTCGCCGCAGGTGAGGCTCCCATCAATGCCTGTGCAGTTGGCGGTGCTGCATCCGCTGAGAAGATGGCAGAGGTTCTGGGTGTAGAAGTACAGTTGGCAGAAAAGGAAGTTGCCTACGTACAGTGCAGCGGTGAATGCGGCGTTGCCAGTCAAAAGATGCGCTACGATGGCGTTGCCAGCTGTCTGGAGGCTTCCATGGTACCCGGTCAGGGTCCCAAGTCCTGTACTTATGGATGTCTTGGTTTCGGTACTTGTGTAACTGTATGTAAGTTCAACGCCATTCATGTGGAGAACGGTATCGCCAAGGTTGACGAAGATAAGTGCGTAGGCTGTGGTGCCTGTGTATCCGTATGTCCTAAGAACATCATCCGTCTGGTTCATCAGAAGCAGCGTGTACGTGTACAGTGTTCCGGTCAGGACCGCGGTAAAGAAGTTCGCGAACTGTGTGCCGCCGGTTGTATCGGATGTACACTGTGTGTGCGCCAGTGCGATACCGGCGCGATTGCCATGGCTGGTAACGTAGCTCGTATTGACACTGCTAAGTGTACACAGTGCGGTAAGTGCGTAGAGAAGTGTCCTGCTAAGGTTATCAAGGTACTGTAAGGTCTGTTTTATGAGGTCCCCCGGCTTCAAGTCGGGGGATTTTTATATCATTCTCGCAATACGAGAGTGATTTACGGTTTGCGGGGTGGTTTTTCAACTGTCATATTTGTAGAATAGGCTTATACATCAACCCCACAAGGAGGATATTTATTTATGGAAAAGAAAACGATTGGCCAGTTTATCGCCATCCTGCGCAAGGCCAATGGCATGACACAAAAACAATTGTCAGAACAGTTGAATGTCTCTGACAAGGCAATCAGCCGTTGGGAACGGGACGAATCCGCACCGGATCTTTCCCTGATCCCCGTATTAGCAGAAATCTTCGGTGTAACTTCTGATGAACTCTTAAGAGGGGAGCGGCACAAGTCCCGAGACTCACACCTGGGAAGAGTTTAAGGAATATATCGAAACGCCTATGGAGTATGATGGTTCAACGGCCAACATTAACTCCGATATTGAATATTTCGACTCTAATAATCAGCCCATATCCGCTGAAGAATTTTACACCCAGGAAATATATGATCCTTCCGGAAATGTGGCTCATACCTATCTGCATTATAATCAAACGGTCTCTGTCATAGAATACCGCTGGGAAGGGGAGGAACTGATCCTTTCTACGATCTCCCAATTCGCCTATAATTCAGCGGTTCAAATGCACCAACGGATCAATTTCCTTTTTGGTTCATTGTATTTTGTTGAATTTGGTATCATGTGCATTCTTTATATAAAGAAAAAACGAAGTCTGTAATATAGGGGCGGTGCTGATTGCACCGCCAGACTTTTTTAAATTTTCCCACCTTGGTGTTTACAGAAAAACGGTTTTGTGGTATGATAAATAAGTGTTCAGTAAAGGAGGAATCATCATGTCTTTTAAAGGAAAAAGTGCTTGGACTTATATTTTGTTTGTTTTGATTGGATACGTCCTTGGTGCCTTCATCGGTGAGGCTTTGGGCGGCATTTCCTGGTTAAGCTGGCTCAACTATGGCTATACCTTCGGTTTCCCAGCCACATCCCTGGAACTGGGCTTTCTGGCCTTAACCTTTGGTTTTGAGTTCCGCATTACCATTGCATCCATCATTGGTCTGATCATTTCCATGGTGATTCATCGTTATCTCTAATCACTTAGTTGCGATTTCGTTTCTCCTCTCCATCGAAAGGAGAGGATTTTATGGAACAAAATGAAACTTATACGATGAAGGATCTGCCGGAGGCTGAGCGCCCTTATGAGCGCCTTTTGGATAAGGGGGCCGCCTCTT
>JAFUJY010000228.1 GCA_017467985.1 Bacillota bacterium | reverse complement strand
AGCTTTGCTCAATGCTTTGTTCATCACCAATATCCGCAAATACCTGATCCACCACGGTCAGCATCGCTCTAGAGGATGTGGGAATATGCAGACCTGCCTGCCCCATCAGGGTCAGCAGTCCCAAGGTCTTTAAGCTTACGGTTTTACCACCCGTATTGGGACCGGTAATAATTAAAGATGTAAAATCCCCACCCAGACGAACATGAATGGGAACAACCTTCTGACGATCGATCAAGGGGTGTCTGGCACCGGGCAGATCAATCACTCTATTTTCACTGAAATTGGGCTTGACAGCATCCATATCCATGGCCAGTTTTGCCTTGGCAAAGATAAAGTCCAGCTGGGTCATAATGTCAATGTCCGCTTCTAGCTCCGCCTGCACATTATGCACCATATTGCTCAGATTCCGCAGAATACGCTCAATTTCTTCTTTTTCCTGGGCATCCAGTTCGGCTACTTTGTTGTTCAGCACAACCACTGCCATGGGTTCAATAAATAATGTGGAACCACTGGAAGACTGGTCATGCACCATGCCCTTTACACTGCCCCGGTACTCTGCCTTGACGGGCAGACAAAAACGACCGGATCGCAATGTAACCACCGGATCCTGCAGCATCTTGCTGTAGCTGGCAGAATGGATCATGTCGTTAAGCTGGCTGCGCACCTTCTGCTGAGCCGCACGAATCTGCCGACGAATGCTGGCCAGCGCCTCACTGGCATGGTCGTCCATTTCTTCTTCGGAAATAATACAGCGATCGATTTCCTTTTCAATCCCGCCGTAGGTGTTTAATCCTTCAAACAGCGGATCCAACATAGGCCGCTCAGGCGTGTCCTCCTCCCGCTTGCCATATGCCTTGATCATTTTAATACTGCGCATGGTATCCGCAACCATCAGCAGTTCGCCCATGGAAAGTAAACCACCCACTGCGGTACGCTGCAGAATACTGCGCAGGTCCCTGATTCCGCCAAAGGGCGGCTCACCTTGCTTCACCAACGTGTTAAAGGCCTCTTCCGTCTCCTGCTGCATCCGCTGGATCTGCCACAGATCCGTGTCCGGCACCAATGCACTGCACCGCTCTTTACCGGCGGCAGAAGAAGCACGGGATGCCAAGAGTCCGCAAATCTTGTCAAATTCCAGCTTTCGTAAAGATTTTGTATTCATTATTTAGTCCTTTCAAGTCAGGGACTCCCAATCATACTTTCGCAGATTACCAGTCTCCTGAAGCCCTACAAAATTCTGCTGCCGCAGCCCTTCATACAATACGATAGCTGCCGCATTGGAAAGGTTCAGAGACCGCAGATGCTCCGTCATAGGAATGCGGATACACCATTCTTTATTTTCTGCCAGAATCTCTTCCGGGATCCCCGCCGTTTCCTTACCAAACATCAGATAATCATCCGGACCATAACTTACATCCGCATAGGTCTTAGGCGCCTTTGTAGTCGCCATATACACCTTCGCCTCCGGATGCGCATCCCGGAAAGCCTGATAATTATCATATACTGTAATGTCTAATTTATCCCAATAATCCAGCCCTGCCCGCTTCAACTGTTTTTCGTCCAGCGAAAACCCCAGTGGCTTGATCAAGTGAAGTGATGAGCCGGTACAGGCACAAGTCCGGGCGATATTACCCGTATTAGCCGGAATCTCCGGCTCCAAAAGCACAATATGCATAGGAAATTCCTCTCTTTTTTATATAGCCCTTGACAAATTCTTATTATTACTTTATAATAATTATCAACTAGAATAAATTATCAAGGAGGATGCTATGGAACAATCTTTAACCTTATTAAAAACCCATGGCCTCAAGGCCACTCCACAGCGCATCGCCATCTACAACTATCTGCGGCACACCACCGCCCACCCTACAGTAGAGACAATCTACGCTTCTCTGCACCCAGCCAACCCCACCATGAGCTTAGCCACGGTGTAAAAAACTGTGGAATCTCTGCGGGATGCGGGCCTTGTGCAGCAGCTGAATGTGGGCGAGGACTGCTTCCGCTACGATGCGTTTACTGCTCCCCACCCCCATATCAAATGTCAGTGCTGTAAACAGGTGTTTGACCTGGATGTGGATGTGGTAAAGGACCTGGCTAAGCAGGCCGGAAGTCACAGTGCTTTTCTTATTACCGGCGCTCAGGTATACCTCTACGGTGTCTGCCCTGATTGCCAGAAAGCCTCTCAGGAATCATAATTCCTGCAGATACTCCCCTATGCGACCCAGCGCCAGTTTCAGGCGATCCACACTGTATGCGTAAGAGATTCTTACATAACCCTCGCCGCTTGCTCCGAAGGCATCGCCCGGAACAACGGCGATTTTTTTATTATACAACAGGCTCTGACAGAACTCTTCAGAGGTCATACCTGTGGATTTGATGCAGGGAAATACATAAAAGGCACCACCGGGGTCATTACACTCCAGTCCCATTTCCCGCAGACTGGTCACCACCAAGCGACGACGGCGATTATATTCTTGACGCATCTCCTCCACTGCCTTGTCGCAGTTCTTCAATGCCTCAATGGCGGCATACTGACTGGTGGTGGGCGCAGACATAATGGCATACTGATGAATCTTAATCATCTGCTCCAGCAGTTCCTTGGGACCGGCTGCGTAACCAAGACGCCATCCCGTCATGGAAAATGCTTTAGAAAAGCCGTTAATGACCAAAGTCCGCTCATACATTCCCGGCATAGTGGCAATGGATGTATGCTTACCGTCATAAGTCAACTCCGCATAGATTTCATCCGAAAGCACAAACAGGTCCTTTTCACAGATCCAGCGGCACAACTCCACCATATCTTCTTTATGCATGGTGGCACCGGTGGGGTTGCCGGGATAGGGGAACACCAACACCTTTGTCTTCTCCGTCACCAACGGTTCCAAATCCTCCACCGTCAGCTTAAAGCCAGTCTCACCCCGCAAGGGCACCACCACCGGCTGACCGCCAGCCATAATGGTACAAGGCTTATAAGAAACAAAGGATGGCTCTGGAATCAACACCTCATCCCCAGGCTCCAAAATGGCCCGCAGGGCCAAATCAATGGCTTCACTGCCGCCTACGGTAATAATCAACTGCTTCGTGGGGTCATATT
>JAFUJY010000227.1 GCA_017467985.1 Bacillota bacterium | reverse complement strand
TGGAGATGCTGATCGCTGAAGGATTATTTGGAGAAGAACGATGATTATAGCATACAAGCCCACACTGCAGGATCTATGGTTCCGGCAGCAGTTCAGGTCGGATGAAGCCACCATGTCTTATAACGCAGCCTGGGGCGGGACGATACCCTTCCCGGACAGCGCATGGAAAGACTGGTATGATCACTGGCTGCTCCATGATGAAAACAAGCGGTTCTATCGGTATCTTCAGGATCCTGAGACTCAAAACTTTGTCGGGGAGATTGCGTATCATTATGATGAAGAACGAAAGATCTGGCTGGCAGATGTGATCGTGGCTTCTGAATATCGTGGTAAGGGCTATGGCAGCGAGGGCTTAAGACTGCTTTGTGAAGCGGCAAAAGCGAATGGTGTCGATGTGCTTCGGGATGATATCGCCATTGATAATCCCGCAGTCGGTCTATTCATGAAAGCCGGATTCATTGAGGAGTACCGTACGGATGAGATCATCATGGTGAAGAAGGATCTGAAGCAGAGCCCAAGAAAAATCATCGTGATCGGAAGTCCCGGATCAGGGAAAAGCACCTTTTCAAGGAAACTTAGAGATAAGACCGGACTATCTCTTTATTACCTGGATATGATTTTTCATAATCCGGACAGGACCACCGTCAGCCGTTAAGAGTTTGACCGGAAGCTGTCCAAGATTCTTAATGGTGACCAGTGGATCATAGATGGCAATTATCAGAGAACGCTTCCTTTAAGATTTGAAAAGTGCACGGAAGTCTTCCTCTTTGACCTTCCGGTGGAACAGTGTCTGGAAGGGGCAGCCTCCAGAGTTGGACAGATTCGGGAGGACATGCCCTGGGTCGAAACAGAATTTGACCCGGAATTCAGACAGTACATTCTGGACTTTCAGAAGGACCAGATGCCAAGGATCCATGAACTGATAGAGCAGTATCAGTCTTCCAGGATTATCACGGTCTTTCATTCCAGGGAAGAAGCCGACGACTGGCTAGGCTGGTCTTCCCTTACCCATGAAGAGAAAAACCACCAGCTGTTTTTAAAGCAGAAAGCTCTTCTGAATCAGTTCTTGGAGAAAGGAGCTATTTCTCAGGCGCAGCACGATAAAAGCCTCCATGATCTGATTGAGAAGATGGGCGAAACTTGCTGAAAACTTTTTGAAAAACATATTGAACTTACAACAAACTGTAATGATACAAAGTGGTCAGAAAGGAGATTCCGGATATGACACTCAAAGAATTTTAGAGGCTTTGCGGCTGCAATCCTCAGACGCTTCGGTACTATGACCATGTGGATCTGCTGAAACCGGTTGAGGTGGATTCCTGGAGCGGATATCGTTATTACAACGAAGAGCAGGCACTGCTGTATGTAAAGATCAAGAACCTTCAGACGGCAGGTTTTTCTATCGACGAGATCAAAGGTCTGCTGGATGCGGATAATGACACCATCTGTGCAGCGTTTGAGGAAAAAATCAGAGAGCAGGAAGACAGGCTTCGGAAAACAAAAGAAATTCAGCAATCATATCTTGGCGAAATGCAGAAGATGAAAGCAAAACTGGAAGCGATCCGTGAGCTTGTGTCCGCATCTATGCGGGGTTATGACCCCACAGAAGAATTTGGAATCAATGAGGAAGAATACCAGGAGATCATTGAATCCGTTAACAATTATTTTGATCAGCCTGAACGCACTCTACAGGATATCGAGTACGATATGTATCCTGACGGCGATGCTTCAAATGAAGAAACAGAATATCTGGAAATCCTTAATAACCCTGATTTCGAAGTGATCTATGAGCTGCATGACTGGGAATATGTTCGTGACTTCATGGATAAATTCACAATCGCTGATGACGGGAAAGAATATGTTCTCTTGTTCACCATCTCCAGAGAGAAGGCAGATCAGACTGCTTTTGCCAATACTGCTCTTGCAGTATTGCTGCAACGGAACGTAAAGAGCCACAAGACCAGCCGCAGGCTTGGCTGCAATGTAACGGTTTCTGAAGATGGAAAAAATCATTTCTGGCTGTTGAGGTCCAGGAAGTAATATAGTTTTTGTCCTGCTTACATAGCACCCCTGAGTTTACCCTCGGAGGTGCTTTTTCTATTAAATGCTCATCCTGCGATGGAAGGATTATTCCGGTAGGTGCTGATCTGACTTTGTTCCGGCCAGAGCCGCATATGCTCTGCTGATACCTTGAAACTGAATACGGATCCCTGTGAAGCCTTTTTAAGGCTTATTTCTGATGCAGTCATTGCAGTTTTCCAGCATAAAACAGTACAGTTATCAGTGAATCCATGCTACACTCGGAGCAGAAGCGGTCTGATTGAAAGCCCATATATACCGGCACCCCGGACGCGCTTTGTTCAACCAGGAAAAATCGAAATTGATGCAAACGAAAGGGCAGTTATCGGAAAGCGCAATGCTGCTTTTTCGTTTGCACCATCTTCGATTCTTTCCTTAACGATTGAGATGATGGTCATGCTTGATAATGCACAACTTGATGAATTAAGAATCCAGCCAGTTGGAGAAGGCGAAGATATGATCGATTTGATCTGCCCTCCAGAAAATATAGATGCTTTTTTAGACCTCTGCAATACTGAAGGCATAGAGATAAAAGGATTTTCCTGGTGGTGTCATGTTACAGAAGGCCATGAGCCCTGTGGAATGGGAGGACCTAAGTCGAGTTTTTTTGAAGGATGGTTTTCTGAAATACCGATGGATGATCTTGTCCGCTTACCGGATAATGCATCATATAGTACATTTTTCAAATATATCTGGCCAGAAGAAGATAATTACCACGATTGCTGGTGGCCTGGATTCTGGTTGGAAAGCTTAGCAACTATGTCAGAACGATATGATACGTGGAAAACACTAATTTATTATCTTCCGGAATATTATCAAGCCGCGAAAGAACTGCGCGATAATTATCTTGCACACGATCATGGACAAGTTGATCTTATATGTGAAACTGAACAGGATGATATCGAGTATGCGAGATTGAAAAATTATGAAGAAGCGATATTCATTGAGGATCTGGATGAGGTTATTATCAGTAGCATTAAGACAGGATATACAAACGCATATCCAATTTCTGATTGCTTTATAGAGAACTGAATTCCCGTTTGTAAGGCTCTTTATAACAACATACCCTCTTTGTTTGGGGCATCTGCTCCGGATGAAGGGGGTATTTTACTGCCCGAATCTGAATTCATCACTTGACAATATGGAAAAGAACTGATGAGCCGGGACGAGCTGGCGGTCATGAACGGCAACAAGTGTATCCTGCAGTTAAGAGGTGTCAGGCCATTCCTCTCGGACAAATATGACCTGACCCAGCACCCGAACTTCAAGTACACAGCAGACTTTGATAAGAAATACACCTTTGACATCGAGAAATACCTGAACAGGCGTATGAAGTTGAAGTAGAACGAAGTCTTTGATGTGGTGGAGGCCTGAGGCAGCCAAGGAGCTGCCTCGTTACATAGCGGAGAGATCCGCCATGTTGTCTGGAAGAAAAGTCGAATGAGCCCACAGC
>JAFUJY010000029.1 GCA_017467985.1 Bacillota bacterium | reverse complement strand
TTGAGACCGGTCAGAAGTTTTTGGATCTGAAAGCCGAGACGCCTCAGGTGATGTACATTTGGGGACATGCCTATGAGTTTGATATTTACCCAGAGCGCTGGGCGATGTTTGAAGAGTTCTGTAAGATGATGAGCGGTAAAAGTGATATTTTCTACGGGACCAATAAAGAAGTTTTGTTGAATCAATAAAAAGATACCGGCAGTGAGAGCTGCCGGTGAAATTTTGCAGAAATTTGAATGATTTTCAGGAGTTCAATCGTATTCGAAATGGAGGTGAAGGCTGGATATGAGGAGCGAAGCAGAGACCCATCGGGCCATTGCATTGTATGGTGATATGATCAAACGCATCTGTTTGGTCCATTTGAAAAATGAAACAGATACGGAAGACATATTTCAGACGGTATTTTTGAAGTATATTCTCAGCTCGGCTGCTTTTCAAAGTGACGAACATGAAAAGGCCTGGTTCATTCGAGTGACGATTAATTGCTGTAAGGATGTTTTGAAAAGTTTTTTCAGGAAAAATAGGGTAAGTTTGGAGGAAGTGGCAGAGGCACCGGCGGAGGCTCCGGAGGATTACAGCGAAGTGATGGAGGCGGTTTTGTCCCTGCCGGATCAGTATAAAGATGTGGTGTATCTATATTATTATGAGGAATATTCTGCAGAGGAAATCAGCCGGGTATTAAATAAAAACGTGAATACGGTATATACCTGGCTGCGGCGCGGACGGTTAATGTTAAGGGAGAAATTGGGAGGTAATGAGAGTGAAGAACAGGATTCAGGCCGCTTTTGATGCGGTGAAGATGGATGAAGGACTGCAGCAGAACACCCAGGATTGGGTGGAAAACTATTTTGCAAAGGGCCGTAAGCAGGGATGTCGATGGTCTGCGGCAGTGGCTTGTTTTATATTTGTATTGTGCGTCTGCGGAGGTTATTATGCCTATTTTACGCCGGTATCCGCCATCAATGTGGATGTGGAACCGGCAGTGGAATTAAAAATGAACTATTTTGACCAGGTTATTGAAGTAAGTGAAGGTTGGGAAGAAGTGAGATACAGGCCTTATACAGAGGCTCTGGAAAATATATTGGATACATGCAGTGAATATGGTCAGCAGATTGCGGTGCAAGTGGTGGTGGACGATGAGACTAAGTGCCAGGAGATGCTGGTGCAAACGGTACAATGTACCATTCATTATGCCAACGTATATTGTCATTCAGAGGGAACGGAAGATGAGCAGGTGAATGAATTAAAGAAGGAATTGCTTTTCCAGCAGCTGCAAATGCAAAATCCGGATATTACCTGGGAAGAGGTGAAGGATTTGACGATTGCGGAGTTGGAGGTAATGCTCAACGAACACCACCATAGTCATGGTCATAAATAAATCGGGATTTAATGTTTTTCGGTACTTCTGCAAAAAAGCCAGTGTTTTGTGATGGTCTATAAACCGTACAAAACGCTGGCACTTTCTTTTTTTATTGACACCGGAGAAGGATGAAAGTATAATAGGAATAGTAAGAAGTAATGAGGAGGGGAACCCATGCAGCCGGTATATGATGGAAAGGAAATGCGGGAACTGGACCGCTGGGCCATTGAGGAAAAAGGGATTCCGGGCTTAACATTGATGGAACGGGCCGCCCAGGCAGTGGTGGACCAAGTCGTGGCACGCAGCCCTCAGCGTGTGGCCGTGGTTTGCGGTATTGGCAATAACGGTGGGGACGGATTTGCAGTGGCACGATTGCTGCTGGCAGCAGATATCCCGGCGGATATTTATTTGGTGGGGGATCCCGGCCTGTTAAAAGAAAAAAGTGATGCTGCGGTGAATTTTGAGCGGGCCATGGAGGTTGGATGTGTGATCATGCCGGATCTGATCCCGGCAAGCATAGTGGCAGAGCAATATGATGTGGTGGTAGATGCTCTGTTCGGAACCGGTCTTTCCAGAGCAATTGAAGGAGAGGCGGCAGAGGCTGTGCAATGGATGAATGAACTGCGATCCTTAGGGAAATGGGTCATTGCGGTGGATATTCCTTCGGGAATCCACGCCGGAACGGGACAAGTTCTGGGATATGCGGTGCAGGCGGATGAAACGGTGACATTTAGCTTCAATAAAGCGGGGCTGGTGATCTATCCCGGACGGGAATATGCCGGAATAGTTCATGTGGCAGATATCGGGATTGGACAAGGTAATCCGATAAACTGGTCTTATAATAAAGGGATTATTCAGTGTGAAGATGTAAAAGAGTGGCTGCCGGTACGGATGAAAGCTGGACATAAGGGAAGCTGTGGTAAGGTATTAATTGCGGCAGGTAGTCCAGGTATGATGGGAGCGGCAATTTTTGCAGCAAAAGCAGCATATAGAGCTGGTGCCGGACTGGTACGGGTTGTGATTCCCAGATCAGAATCGTTGGCCATGACCGTTAGTGTGCCGGAGGCAGTGCAGATTTTATATGACGACCCTGCAGATATTGCGGTTCCTTTGGATGTGGACTCAGTGCTTGTGGGGCCGGGATTGGGAGCGAATCAGGTACTTTTTGAAAAAATCCTTCAGGAGACCCCCACGGGAGTTCCGATAGTAGTAGATGCAGATGGTCTGAATATGCTGGCAAAACACCCGGAATATGGCAATATGCATATGATCTTAACACCGCACATGGGAGAAGCTTCACGATTGGCAGGTAAAAGTATAGCTGAATTATACCGGGATCTACCGGCGGCAGCTCGAGAAATCGCCAATCAGTATTCAGGAACAGTAGTCCTTAAAAATGCATCTACCATTGTGACCGGGAAGTGGATGGTTGATAGTGTAATCAATATTACTGGAAATTCGGGTATGTCTACAGCGGGTTCGGGAGATGTATTGGCTGGGCTTATTGCGGGATTATGTGCCCAGCGTAAAGCGAATACAAAACGATATTCTTTTAATGATGCGTATCATTTAGCCGCGGCTGCGGTCTGGCTTCATGGTCGGGCAGGGGATGAAGCTGCCAAAGTGAAAGGCGAATATGCCCTGATGGCTTCGGATATTATTGAATATTTACGCCCGGATTTGTTAATTCAGGAATAAATTGACAAGTTGGCGCGTATACTGTACGGAACCATTTTTGGTGAGGTGGCAGTATGCATCAACGCAAGGGTTTTACGTGGATTCTGGCCCTGATTCTGTTGTTGGCGGGGTGTTTACAGGGAACAGGGTCCCAAAGTATGTCACCGGCCCAGATCCATGAGTATTGGGCGCAGATGTCTTCTTATCAGGCGACGGTACTGGTGACATTTCATTCCAACAAAGGATCCAATACATATACAGTACAGCAGCAGGTGATGTCGTCGGGACAATACCGAATGGAAGTGATGGCTCCGGAAGAATGTAAAGGTGTGGTAACAATTTGCGATGGAACCACTACCATTCAGGAGGATCCCAGTATTGGTATGCGGGTGACAGCGACAGAAACACCGGTGCGAGGAGCTCTGTTTTTGTTTGATTTCTGGCAGCAATATCTGCAGGGCGCATCCGGATATATACAGGGCGGAGTACTGAGTGTATCGGCAGCACCGGAGTATTCGGATGTGGAAGCTCCCGATAAAGAGAAGCCTTCAGAGGAAGAATATATGTTGGAGGCCCGGCTGAAGGGAACACATGAAAAGCTGGCGGTACAGCGTCTTTGGGTTAGTTCAGACAATGGATATCCGCTGCGGATGGTGGTATACGATATCCAGGGAAAACCATCCATCGAGATGGAGTTTTTGGACTTTCAGCCCAATGTAGCGCTGGATCCATCTTTATTTACAGTAGGAAAAGAGTGAAAGAATATGCAGAATCAGACGATTTACCGGGCGGCTGCGATCATTGATCTGGCCGCTCTGGAAGAAAATGTACGAAATATACGTTCTTGTTTGAAGCCGGGAGTGAAGTTGACTGCAGTGGTCAAGGCGGATGCTTATGGTCATGGTATGGCTGGCCTTTATCCGGTATTAAAGCGCTGCGGTGTGGAGCGTTACGCAGTGGCCTTTTGGCAGGAGGGAATGCACCTGCGGGAGGAGGGGGTGACGGAACCCATCCTGATTCTGGGAGATACTATGGAAGAAGATATGGCAAAAGTGCTGGAGCAGGATTTGATTCCGGCGGTTTTCACCATGTCTATGGCGGAAGGAATGAATGCAGCAGCAAAGCTGGCAGGTAAAAAAGCGCGCATACATATTAAGCTGGATACGGGGATGGGCCGCATAGGCTTCCCTTGTACAGAAGAGGCGATACAGCAGATATTGCGAATTTCTAAAATGGAAAATCTGGAGATCGAAGGGATTTTCAGCCATTTTGCCCGGGCAGATGAGGTGGATAAGACTCATGCGCGGGAGCAATATGAGCGGTATCATTGGATGATTGAACGGCTGGCAGAAGAGGGAGTAGAGATCCCTTTGCGGCATATTGACAATAGTGCGGGGATTATGGAACTGGGAGAAGCTCAAGAGGCCATGGCTAGGGCTGGGATTATTCTGTACGGACTGTATCCTTCCCACGAGGTGGATCGCAGTAAATTAAAGCTCAAGCCCGTGCTGAGCTGGATTTCCCATGTGTCCTTTGTAAAGGAGGTGCCCGCAGGGACACCCATCAGCTACGGAGGGACTTTTGTGACGCAGCGGCCGTCGGTAATTGCGACAGTACCGGTGGGATATGCGGATGGCTACAGTCGTAATTTGTCCAATAAAGGAAAGGTTTTGATCCATGGCAAAGAGGCGCCCATATGCGGACGAGTTTGTATGGATCAGTTTATGGTGGATGTAACGGATATTGAAGGTGTAAAACGGGGAGATCAGGTGACACTGCTGGGCGGAAGTCTCACGGCGGATTGGATGGCGGATTTGTTGGGTACCATTAATTATGAGGTGGTGTGTGATATTTCCGTGCGGGTTCCCCGAATTTATGTAACAAATTTTGCCGATCCTGTATAAAATAAAGAAAGGACGGCCATACTAAGAGTGTGAGCAAGAAAATAAAGGAGTGGTACTACATATGGTACACGCAAACGGGGTGCAGCAATATGGTTGTTAGACGAGGGGACGTATTTTATGCAGATCTGCGTCCGGTGGTGGGCTCAGAACAGGGAGGAATCCGTCCGGTGGTGATTATCCAGAATGATGTGGGAAACCGCTACAGTCCCACGGTGATCTGCGCCGCCATCACTTCCAAGCTAAACAAGGCAAAAATGCCCACCCATGTGGAGGTGGAAGGGAGTCCGGATATGCTGGTGAAGGATTCGGTGATTTTGTTGGAACAAATACGTACTATCGATAAACGACGTCTCAAAGAATGCATTTGTCACTTAACGGATGAAGCCATGGAGAAGGTGAACCAGTGTTTGCTGGTGAGCATCGGTTTGGCGCCGTCTCCGGTGGAAGCTTTAGCCCAATGATAATGAGCCTGGGAAAGGCTCATTTTTTGTTGCCATTTTCAAATGAATATGGTATAATGAAAAATAATGGATCATTGTGCAGAAGGAGTGAAACCGGATGAATCAGACACTGAAAAAGAGTTTGTCTTTATATACAGTGATGATGTACAGCGTGCTGGTGTTGGCGGGAGCGCTATCGATTATTTATTTTATTGCAGAGCAAAATATTTTTGGATTGGTTATGATGGGGGCCATTATTATGGTTGCGGTGTCGGCGGCCATTGGTATTGTTGCCTTTCGTAAAACTTTGCATGACAAAGTGTTGAATGACTCGGTGGCCATGGCCAATCGGGAAATGCAGTATATGCAGCAGTGGGATTTTCCCTTTGCATTGTTAAAAACGGATGGACGTGTTTTTTGGTATAACGATACATTTCGCGAGTTGTTTGATACAAAGTTATTAGTACATCAGGATGAGGTAAAGGCGGAGGTTCTGGTGGGCCCGTTGAAATATCCTGCGGAGGAAGGCGGCAGTGTGCAGTCTGAAACCGTGGTAAATGGCAAGACCTATCGTCTGATTTTGTCCCAGGAATCCATTGTGGAGGCGGAGACCGGTGAGTTGTCCGAACTGCTGTATTCCATCAGCCTGTTGGATATTTCTAAAGAGCGGGCACTGGAACTGGAAAACAGCAATATCCGTCCGGTGGTGGGCTTGATTTATATTGATAACTATGATCAGGCGTTGGGCAGTCTGGAAGAGACCCGTCGGCCCTTGCTGGAGGCCATGGTTTATAAGCGGTTAAATGACCTGACGGCAGAGGTAAAGGGTATTTTGACCCGTATGGAAAAGGACCGTTTATTTATTGTATTCCCCCATGAGATGCTGGATAAGCTGAAGGGGTCCAAGTTTGAGATTCTGGAAAATATTCGTAAGATTAACATGGGCAATCGTCTGCCGGTGACTTTGTGTATTGGTATTGGGGTGGCAGAGCGTCTAGAAGATTGTCATACATATGCCCGAGCA
>JAFUJY010000226.1 GCA_017467985.1 Bacillota bacterium | reverse complement strand
AGCCTGGCTGTGGCTGCTGCCAAGACCGATGAGATCTTGACCCCCGAAATGAAAAAGGCCGGAGACAGCGTGGTTCTGATGAATCTAAAGCTGGATGACGAAAAGGTATATGATTTTAAGGATGCTATGGCCCAGTACGACAAGGTGACTGCCGGTATGCGTGCGGGAGAGATCATTGCGGCCTATGCCATCGATGGCGGCGGTCTGATCGAGGCTGTAGTGAAGATGTGTCTGGGTAATGGTCTGGGATTTGCCTTTAATGATGAGGCGCCGTTGAGTGCTGCACCCATTTACGGCAGCCTGGTTCTGGAACTGGCTGAGGGCGTGGATCCTGGCAAGTATGGGCTGCAGATTGGTACTGTAACCGCCGACGGTATCTTTACCCATAAGGGCGAGAGCGTGGCCATGGATGAAGTGCTGGCTGCATACGAGGGCCGTCTGGAAAAGGTTTACAAGACTGTAGTTCCGGATACCACTCCCATTGGCGAGACACCTCTGGTAAAGGGGGATCATCAGGTATATATCAGCAACAGCGGGAATAAAAAGCCTCGTGTATTTATTCCCGTATTCCCTGGCACCAACTGCGAATACGACACCGCCAGAGCCTTCCGCATGGCAGGGGCTGAGCCGGATGTATTTGTACTGCGCAATCTGACCGGTAAGGACATTCTGGAATCCATCGATGAGATGGATCGCCGTATCCGCAATGCCCAGATCCTCATGTTCAGCGGCGGTTTCTCCGCCGGTGACGAGCCGGAAGGTTCCGGTAAGTTCATTGCCACCGTATTCTCCAATGAGAAGTTAAAGGAAGCCACCATGGATCTGTTAAAGAATCGGGATGGTCTGGCACTGGGTATCTGTAACGGTTTCCAGGCGCTGATCAAGCTGGGTCTGGTGCCCTACGGCGAGATCAAGAATCTGACCGATAAGGATCCCACTCTGACCTATAACACCATTGGCCGCCATGCTTCTTGTATGGTACAGACCCGTGTGGTTTCCACCAAGTCTCCCTGGCTGAGCGCCGTGGAACCCGGCGACATTCATTCCATCGCCATTTCCCATGGTGAAGGCCGCTTTATGGCAGATCAGGAGACGCTGGAGCGATTGGCTGCAAATGGTCAGATTGCCACACAGTATGTGGATCTGTCCGGCAACCCCACCATGGATATTCGCTATAACCCCAATGGATCTTTGTGGGCTATCGAAGGTATTACTTCTCCTGATGGCCGTGTGCTGGGTAAGATGGGTCATACGGAACGCCGCGGCGACCAGGTGGCCAAGAATATCCCCGGCAACAAGGACCAGAAGCTGTTTGCCTCCGGTGTGGCATATTTTGGCTGAGGTTTAGGAAAAATATAAAGATATTTTTAGAAAAATTCATTGAATTATGCGGTCGAATGCTGTATAATGTAATGAGAATATACATTTAAGGTGGTGTACTATGGAGAGTGGATTAAAGATTTCTGCGGTAGCGATTTCTGCTAAAGGCAGCGGTATGAATCTGGATAACATCTATGTGAATGGTCGTTATCTGGCACCGGGCAGCGAGGAGCCGCAGACTTGCATCAGAAAAACATCTCATGTGGATTTCCAGATGTATGGTGTTTGCGATGGTGAGAATATTGAAGAAGTAGCAATCAAGACATCTCCTTCTGTACTGGTTATGCAGCGCATGCAGCAGCTGCAGTCTGTACTGAGTATGGATGGTGCAATTTCAAGAGATAAGATTTGGAACTTCCTGTGTGAGACCAATGCTAAGATTCGTGAGAGCCAGAAGGTTTATGGTTCTGAGGGTATCAACAGCACATATGCCGGTTTGTTCCTGCATAAGAATCGTGGTCTGGCTGTACATATGGGCGATAGCCGTATTTACGTGATCCGCGGTGGCCGTATGCTGCAGATCACTGAGGACCATCTGGAAGCAACCGATCTGTATAAGTTTGGTGTAATTACCCAGGAGCAGGCTGAGATTCGTAAGGCCGAGAGCCGTCCTACTGCCACACTGGGCATGTTCGACATGCAGGATGTGGAGTCTCAGGTGTTCTCCAAGTATTTTGTATTCTATCCCGGCGACATTTTCATTCTGTGTACCGATGGTATTACTGACGCTGTTTCCAATCAGGAGATTGAGCGCATTGTTCGCGCAGCGAAGGATGCTCCTAAGGAGACCATCGCACAGCAGCTTCTGCAGCTGGCCAAGGATAAGAATGAGGATGACAAGTCCATCATCGTTTTGGAAGTAAACGAAGTGAATGGTGCAGCAGCAGCCGCACCTACAGCTCCCAAGAAGGAAGTAGTTCAGGAGCAGGCACCCGCACAGGCTGAGGTTGAACCGGAGGCAGATCCTGAAGAAGAAGCTCCCAAGAAGTCTTCCTTTGGCGCATCTTTGGCAGCTCTGGCTGCTAAGGTGGGCGGCAGCACCGCCGGCACTCCTGAGGAAGCTCAGGAAGAGGGAGAGGATGATGAAGCTGAGCAGACCGAGGCTAAGCCCTCCCTGTTTGCAATGCTGCGTCCTAAGAAGGATGAAAAGGATGAAGAAGCCGCACCAGAGGCTGAGGCTGAAGGTGAGGATGACGACGAGGATGAGGAGGAAGATGACGAGCTGACCATCCTGGACAAGATCTTTGGTAATCCTAAGCTGATTTGCGGTATCCTGGGCGGTATCGTGGTGATTATTCTGCTGATCGTTCTGTTGACCTCTCTGGGTGGCAACGGCGGTAAGGATGAAAGCGGAAAGAATGAGTCCTCCGTTACTTCTGTAGTGGATTCCAAGACGGAGACCTCTAAGAGCGAGACCTCTAAGACCGAGACCTCCAAGAATGAGACTTCCAAGACAGAAGAGTCTTCTAAGCAGGAAGAGTCCTCCAAGACTGAGGAAAGTTCCGTAGCCGGTGAGGAGAGCTCCGTCACTGAAGAGTCCTCTGTGGAAGAGGAAAGCTCCGAAGAAGAGAGCTACGTAGAGGAAAGCTCTGAGGAAGAGACTTATACTCCTTCTACTCCCACCGTTGGCTGGCACACCGTTGAGTCCGGCGACAGCTTCTACGACATTCTGATCGAGTACTACGATACTTTCAGTGAGGATCTGTTCGAGAGCTTCTGTGAATACAATGGTATCACCACCGACTATGTTCTGCAGCCCGGCGACATGCTGATGATCCCGGCGCAGAGCGAATTGGAATAAGACATAATTTAACACTGCAAAGGAATTTATCCCTTTGCAGTGTTGTTTTTTTGCATAAATTCTGCTATAGTTATAGGAGAGATGTAAGTGTGAGGAGGATTTGGCATTGAACGAGAAGATTTTGGTGGTAGATGACGAGCGAAGTATCGTGGATATATTAAAGTTCAATCTGCAAAAGGAGGGATTTCAGGTATTTACCGGCTTTGATGGTCAGGAAGCGCTGGATATGTTTGAAGCCTGTACCCCGGATTTGATTTTGCTGGATGTGATGATGCCCAAGCTGTCCGGCTACGATGTGTGCCGCAAGGTGCGGGAGAAGAGCATGGTGCCCATTATTATGCTGACGGCTCGGACGGAGGAGATGGATACAGTTCTGGGGCTGGAGCTGGGAGCTGATGACTATGTTACCAAGCCCTTTGGCATTCGTGAATTGATGGCCCGGGTACGAGCCAATCTGCGGCGCAGTGTGGCTGCCAAGCCCAAGGAAGAGGCGGGAGATCTGCTGCGTTGTGGTGCCATTAGTCTGAATGCGGAAAAATACGAAGCCTTTAAGGATGGACACCCCCTAGAACTGACCCTGCGAGAAGTGGAGCTGCTGAAATTCCTGATGTATCAGCGGGGACAGATCTTTTCCCGAGAGTATTTGCTGGAAAAGGTGTGGGGCTATGAATATTACGGCGATGCCCGTACGGTGGATGTGACAGTACGGCGTCTGCGGGAAAAAATCGAAAACGTACCCAGTGCGCCAGAGTATTTGTTGACCAAGCGCGGGTTAGGATATTATTTTACGGATAAGGAACCAGAATGAAAAAAACGGTTGGCAGCATTAAATGGAAGCTGGTACTGATTTATGCCGTGTTGGTTGTGTGCGTAATTCTAGTCATCGGAATCTATATTATCGGAAATATTCGGCAGAATCTGTACCGTTCCCGATATCAGGAAATGAAATACACCGCAGGGCGTATTACTGACACCATGGATTTGGCCTATTCTTCTAATGAACAGAACCTGGCGGAGGTGTTTTCCACGGTGGTTACCAGCCTTTTGACAGAGGGCGGTAATGAAGAGGGCCTGTTGATGTATTTGTTGGACGGGGAAGGGGAGCTGATTTACAGCCGTAGCGGCAGTATCAGTTCGGTGGATAAATCCTCCAGAACCGTTTTGGGGGCGGTGGCCGGAAAAGAAAGTGAAGAACTATATGTTCATCAGATTATCGAAAACGATGTGGAGCGCAGTGTGGGAGATTATGCCGTCCCCGTGATGAGGGATGGTAAGGTCTGGTATATTTTGCTGCTGCGTCAATCCGTTACGGATATTGAAGAAAACATGGTGAATAATACCATGATTATCATGATGGCGTCCCTATTGGCCATTGGGGTGTCGGCATTCTTTGCTTATTTTTTGGCGGCAGGTATTGCCAGACCCATTCAGCGTCTGACTAGCAAAACCAAGGAAATGGCCAAGGGAGATTTGGAGGCGGTGGATGAGATGCCGACCATATCCCGTTCTTCGGATGAAATCGAAGAGCTGGAGAGTAATTTTGGACATATGGCCCGGGAACTGAGTCGAATCTTGTCCGAGACCAGCAGTGAAAAGAATAAATTGGCCACGATTTTTGATCATATGGCAGATGGTCTGGTGGTCTATGGAATGGACGGTTTTATCGTTCAGTGTAACCCGGCGGCGTTGGAGCTGATGGGGGAAGAAATTGAAGATGAGCATTTTAGTCAGACGTTCCCTGAAGAACATTTTGCAGCGTTATTGTACAGTCAGGAAGGAACCATTGCCCAGCGCACGCTGATGCGGGACGATCATACCGTACGGGCAGAGTTTGCGGCCTACAGTAACGAAGCAGGAGCCTCAGAGGGCTTAATTGTGGTGCTTCAAGATGTGACCGAGCAGCACCGGGCAGAGGAAATGCAGCGGGAATTTGTGGCCAATGTGTCCCACGAGCTGCGTACCCCCATTACCACAGTAAAAAGTTATGTGGAAACCATCTTGGATGGTAATATTCGGGAGGAGGAGACCTTGGTACCCTTCCTGAATGTAATTAACAAAGAGTCTGACCGTATGACTGCGCTGATTACGGAGTTGCTGGAGCTGTCCCGTATTGATAACCGCCAAGTGCAGCTGCGCATGGAAGTGATGAATCTGACAGAATTATTGTCCGATTGCGTCCGCCGTTACCGAATTCATGCGGACAAAAAGCAGCAGACCATGGAAATGAAGCCGGATTGTCCCCAGGTATGGGCGCTGTGTGACCGATCCCGGATTGAGCAGGTATTGCGTAATATTATTATCAATGCGGTGATTTATAGTCCCGAGCAGGCAGCCATTACTATGTGGACCACGGTGGATCTGAAACATAACGAAGGGATTCTGCATGTAAAAGATACGGGTATGGGGATCCCCCATAAGGAACAAAAACGGGTATTTGAGCGATTTTATCGGATTGACAAGGCTCGTTCCCGCTCATCCGGCGGTACCGGTCTGGGGCTGGCCATTGCAAAAGAAATGATGGAGATGCATGGCGGTCGCATTGAACTGGATAGTACAGTGGGCCAGGGCAGTATATTTCATCTGGTATTTCCTCTGACAGAAAGGGAGGAAATGGATGAAGAAGAATAAATGGATTTTGGTGGTGTTGGTATTCTTGCTGTTGGGCGTGCAGGTGCAGGGTGCGGATCTGCGGGAGCAAATGGTCCAGATGCTGGAAATTGATGTATCCATTGAATGGGCGCCGGATTCCGCTTCGGTGGTGGGGCCTTTGATGTGGACCGGCCAGGGAATTGATAAAGTTAATTATACTTTTAAGGAAGAATT
>JAFUJY010000225.1 GCA_017467985.1 Bacillota bacterium | reverse complement strand
GATGTCCCTATTGTGGTTCTGAGAATTTGAAGGTAGTTGACTCCCGGTCTGCGGATGATGCAGCCATTCGCCGCCGCAGACAGTGTGAGGATTGTGATAAGCGTTTTACAACCTATGAGAAGATTGAAACACTGCCTATTATGGTAATTAAAAAAGATGGTACCCGTGAGGCTTTTGATCGGGATAAGCTGATTAATCGTGTGATGCGTTCCACATATAAGCGCCACGTGTCCTCTGAGCAGATTCAGAAGATCGCCGATGATGTGGAAAATGCAGCCATGAGTACCTATAATCGTGAAATCCAGAGCCGAGAGATTGGTGAGCTGGTGATGGAAGGGCTAAAGGCAGTAGATGAGGTTTCTTACGTGCGTTTTGCCTCTATTTATCGTGAATTTAAGGATGTAAATTCCTTTATGCAGGAGATTCGTGCCCTGATGGAACAAAATCACGGCAAGGGAGAGTAATATGCAGTGGGCGAAGGAGCAGCTTGAGATTATTCAGCATCGGCAGGGGAATCTGTTGGTGTCGGCGGCTGCAGGTGCCGGTAAGACAACGGTGCTGGTAGAGAGAATTGTCCAAATGATCATGGACGAGGAGAATGGTACGGATCTGGACCGGATGCTGATTGTGACATTTACCAATTTGGCGGCAGGACAGATGAAGGACCGTATTTTTAAGCGTCTGACCAGTGAAATCAAAGAACACCCGGAGCGGGAGAGGCTAAAAAAGCAATTGGCCCTACTGCCCCGGTGTTCCATTATGACCATACACTCTTTTTGTCTGCAGGTGGTGCGCAAATATATTGCGAAACTTCCCCAGTTGGATCCCGGTTTCCGGGTGGGGGATGAAAATGAAACGGCGCTGCTGGCCATGGATGTACTGCAGGATACAGTAGCAGAGTTTTATGATCGATATGATGAAGAGCCAGGGTCTCAGGAAGCCCGGGACTTTGAGGCTATGGTGGAGCAGTTTGGCGGAACCAGACAGGATCTGAAGCTGGAGCCTTTATTATATAGAATTTATCAATTTATGCAGAGTTTGCCGGAGCCATGGGAATGGATGAACCGGGCAGTGGCAACGTATGAGGATCATGCATTGTATGGTCCTTTGTGTGGTATCCGCAATTTGCTTGCGGCTTTTCACAAGGTCTTTTTAGCTGAAAAAAGCAGCCGGGCCATTGTGGATTACAGTGACTTTGAACATTATGCCAAGGAAATTTTGCTGGAGGGGGACGAACCTTCTCAGGCAGCAAAGGAATTGGCTGAACAATATGATTATATTTTTATTGACGAGTATCAGGACAGCAATGAGATTCAGGAAAAAATCCTGAACAGTGTGGCACGGCGGGATACAACCGGTCAAGTGAATAATGTGTTTATGGTGGGAGATGTGAAGCAGAGCATTTATGGCTTTCGCTATGCCTGTCCCCAGCTTTTTATGGACAAATTAGAAGCGTATCATTTGGAGGAAGCGCCCAAGAAGATCTTTTTGCAGAATAACTATCGCAGCCGTAAGGAGATTTTGGATGGAGCGAATTATATATTCGAGAGCTTGATGCAGGAGGAATGCGGCGGGATTGCATATTCTGCAGAGCAAGCACTGCATGCAGGACGGAGTTTTCCGGCGGCGGAGCAGGAGATGGTGGACTTTACGCCTGAGCTGCATACATTATATATAGAAGAAAAAGACTCTAAGATGGATAAAACCGAGCTGGAGGCGGCTTGGGCTGCAGAAAAAATCGAAGAAATGCTGCGCAGCCCCTGGAAGTATGCAGTGTGGGATGGGGATGCTTATCGTCCGGTTCAGGCCAAGGACATTGTAATTCTGCTGCGTTCTGCCAAAGAAGCGGGGCCTGTGTATCAGCGTGCCCTGGAACTGCGGAACATCCCGGCTTCAGCCACCACCAGCAATAGCTTTTTTGATACCCGAGAGATCCGCCTGGTGTTGAATTTGCTGCGAATTATTGATAATGCCAAGCAGGATATTCCCTTGGAAGGCGTGCTGCATTCCCCCTTATTTGGCTTTTCTTCGGAAGAACTGGCCATGGTACGCACGGAGATGGATCGCAGTCTGACCTTTTACGAAGCATTGCAGCGGTATGTGACAGAGGGGCTGGATTTCTTTTTGGGCAGCCGCATTGCGGACTTTTTCAGTCAGTTGGAGCAATGGAGATTGTGGAGTGAAAGTCTGACGGTATATGAGTTGCTGCTGAAATTATACCGGACAACGGGATTGTATGAATATGTGGGTGCCATGAAGGGCGGTTCCAGACGCCGGGCCAATCTGGAACTGATGTTGGAACGCAGTGAAGAGTTTGAAAAAGGTATCTATAGTGGCGTGTTCCAGTTTTTACGATTTATTGATCGTATGAAAGAAAAGAATCAGGATTATGAAGAGGCTGCGGATCTGCAGGATCAGGATGCGGTGCAGATTTTGACCATACATAAGAGTAAAGGTCTGGAATTTCCTGTGGTCTTTTTGTGTGGTATGGGAAAACAGTTTCAAATGCGGGATTCCCAGGGGACAGTTCTGCTGCACCCTCAGTTGGGAATGGGCTGTCGCTGGCTGGATACCCGGCTGATGTTGGAGTACGAAACACCATTGTATCAGCAGATTCGTCAGGAAAAGGCCCGGGAGACGCTGGCGGAAGAAATGCGTATTTTGTATGTGGCCATGACCCGAGCCAAAGACCGGTTGATTGTATCCGGTATGGGACCGACAGAGGCGCCCAAGTTAGGGACGGAGCAGACCTATCGCATTGCCCCGGACCAGGTGTGGAAGGCGAAAACGCCCATGGACTGGCTGTATCATATTGTTACGCAAAAAGAGGGCAGTCGTTGGGCATTGTTTGCGGATCCGTTGGGTGTGGTTGAGACAGAAATGACCGAAGAAAAAGAAGAAGCGGTGGTTAATGAGGAACGCTGGAGTGAAGAAGAGCTAAATGCTAAGTTGTTGTGGAAATATCCCCACACTTGGCGTAATGAACTTCCCATGCTGTTAAGTGTATCGGCCTTGAAGCGCCCCATGGAAGAATCAGAGGATGCTCCGGAGATTCCGTGGGAGACTTTGTTAAGTCCGGTGGAAGAAAAGGATGAAGAGACCGTTTATCATGGAACCTATGGTGGAACCTTATTCCATGAGGTGATCTCCCGGGTGGATTTGTCCCAGATTGCCACACTTCAGGGGCGCGGATCAGAGCTGGATCGTCTGGAAGTCCAGGGAATTTTAAGCAAAGAGGAACGGGAAACATTTCCGATGCACTGGTTGGAGAAATTTGCCCGGTCCGGTATTTGTGTGCGGATGGGACAAAGTTCCCAGGTATTAAAGGAAGAATCTTTTATGTGTGGCTATACACCTGCACAGCTCCAGGCGCAGGTGCCCCATTTTCTGGTGCCCCCGGGGGCAGATGATCATGAAATGATCGTGGTGCAGGGCGTGGTGGATGCAGCCTTTGTGGAGGATGGTCAGTGGGTGCTGGTGGACTATAAAACAGACCGTCAGTTTAGTGAAGAGACGCTGAACATGTACCGTTTGCAGTTGGCGATTTACAGTCGAGCGTTGGAAAGCATTACCGGTATGCAGGTGAAGGAGCGAATTTTGTATCAAGTTCGTTACGGTAAGGAATATTTTGTATAAGAAAGGATCATGCTAACTTCATAGGAGGAGTTAGCATGAATCATAAAATAAAAAGCAGTGTGCTGGGCCTGGCGGCAGGAGTGGTAAATGGCTTACTGGGATCCGGCGGAGGGACAATTTTGGTACCCTTTATGCAAAAACAGTTGGGGGTAGAGCAGCACAAATCCCATGCCACAACGGTGGCGGTGGTGGCTCCGCTATGCTTGGTCAGCGCCTTCTTTTATATGAGCAACCAGGCGGTGGATTGGTGGGTGTTACTGGCTGTATCCGCAGGTGGTGTGATTGGCGGTATCATTGGTGCCAAAGTACTGAATAAAATATCCGGAAAGTGGCTGCATTTCTTGTTTGGCGGATTGATGATTGCCAGCGGGGTGAACATGCTGTTATGAAATGGATATTGTATGGTCTGGCCGGGGCAGCCTCGGGGATCTTGAGCGGTATGGGCATTGGCGGCGGAGTTCTGCTGATTCCGGCATTGGTGATTTTTGGCGGTGTGGCCCAACATAGCGCCCAAGGGGTTAATTTATTGTATTTTTTACCCACAGCGGCAGCAGCGTTATGGATTCATCGAAAGAGTGGTCAATTGGAAAAGCGGGTTCTGCCTATGCTGATTATTGGCGGTGTACTGGGAGCATTGGCCGGAGGATATGTGGCCAATATTTTGGAGGCAGATGTGCTGCGCAAGCTTTTTGGCGGTTTTGTTATTGTAATGGGGATATTGGAAATACGAAAGGGATTTAAACATGAGCAATCTTAATGTACAGCAGATGGAGGCAGTTCGTCATATGGACGGTCCCATGCTGGTTTTGGCAGGTCCAGGATCGGGGAAAACCACAATGATTACCCATCGGGTGCTTTATATGCAGGATGAGGGACGGATTCCGGAAAAACAGATTTTGGTTGTGACATACACAAAGGCGGCAGCACAGGAGATGTGCAGTCGCTTTTTGCGTTTAAAAGGGACGGACCTAACGGAGGTAACCTTCGGGACATTTCATAGTATTTTTTGGCGTATGCTGCGCCAACAGGGACACTTCTCCGATCGAAAGGTCATGGAAGAGGGGCAGGATCTGCAGATAGGGACGGATCTTTTGATGAGAGAATGGGAGATGCCATCATCGGAGGCGAAGGAGCTGGCTCAGGAGTATTTGAACTTATACAGCAGGGAAAGAAATGGACTGAAGGTGACTTTTCAGGATCAATATAAACGCTGGAAAGGGTTATACGAAGAAGAAAAGCAAGTGCGTAAGCTGATTGACTTTGATGATATGCAGGAAGGGGCTGTGCAGATGTTGAATGACAGTGGTGTTCGAAGCTATTATCAGGAGCGATTTCGCTACATATTGGTGGATGAATTTCAGGATGTCAATCCCATTCAGTACCAGGCCCTGCGGATGCTGACGGGCACACCGGCGAATATATTTGTGGTGGGGGACGATGATCAGGCCATTTATGGTTTCAGAGGAGCCGCTCCGGGGATTATGCAGCAATTTCCAAAGGATTTTCCCGGGTGTCAGATACTAAATCTTAAGAATAATTATAGAAGCACCCAGCGAATCGTCCATTTTGCGGGACAGATTATTGCCTGCAATCAAGTGCGTTACTCAAAGGAAATCGTAGCTGCCAGTGGGGAGACAGGACGTAAGGTGCAATGTCGGGAATTCGAAAATGAAAAAGAGGAATGCCGGGCCATTGCAGAATATGCCCTGAAACTGCCCCAATGGAGTGACTTGGCCGTACTATTTCGGACTGCCCATGAAGGGGATACCTTGCGCCGGGTTCTGGGAGATTATAATATTCCTTATTATATGAAAGAGGAGTGCTTGTCGCCTTATGAGCATTGGATTGGAGAGGATATCGTAGACTTTTTAAGTGCGGCCCGAGGGAATACGGATGCCTTGGGACGGATCTTAAAAAAGCCCAGTCGAGGAATTCCCCTGGGGATTCTCAGTTGGCTGCGAGCTGGAGAAAGTCCAAAGAGGCTGTTGAATTTTAACATGTCGCCGGAGATACGCCTTGCCCTGGAGGAATTGTTTTATGACCTGGGAAAGCTTTTAAAAGAAAGGCCGGAAAAGGGGATGCATCGAATTGCCCGACGGTTAAGATATCTGGAATATCTACGTGGGGTGGCGGAGCGTTCGGGGATCCCTGAAAGAAAATTATTACAGCGGTTTGACTTTTGGCAGCGGGATGCAGAAAAGGTGAAAAGCTGGGAGGAATGGGCTCAGCGAAGACAGAGGATGATTGAGGGCGGCAGTCAGATAAGGGAGGGGGTACAGTTGATGACCCTGCATGCCTCCAAAGGATTGGAGTTCCCGGCGGTGTGGATTCCGGAATTGGAGGAGGGGAGTCTGCCCCATGAACGGGCAGAAAATATAGAAGAGGAACGACGGTTGTTTTATGTGGGCTGTACCCGGGCGGAAAAACAATTGATCATCTCCTGGTGTCACAAACGAGGCGGTGGTAAGCGAAAGAAATCCCAGCTTCTGGTGACGGAATCTCACTCTTGACGAGGATGGGAATTCGGTCTATAATAAAGAAACCAACAGGAGAGGATGGAATTTCATATGAAAATCAATGGACTTCAGAAGACTACATTATTGGATTATCCGGGCAAGGTGGCCTGCACGATTTTTACGGCAGGCTGTAATTTTCGCTGTCCTTTTTGCCATAATGCATCGTTAGTAACGCAGATCGATCCCGCGGCCCAATATAGTGAGGAGGAGCTCTTTACATTTTTGAAAAAACGCCGAGGCCTGTTGGATGGTGTTTGTATTACCGGTGGGGAACCCCTCCTGCAGCCGGATATTAAAGAATTCATTCAGAAGATCAAGGCTTTGGGCTATTTGGTCAAATTGGATACCAATGGCAGTTTCCCAGAAAAGCTGCAGGAACTGATAGAAGAGGGTCTGGTGGATTATGTGGCAATGGATATCAAGAACTGTTGGGAAAAATATGAGCAGACCATCGGCGTACACAATATGGCTGGAGTGAGAACAAGTGTTGACTTTCTTTTACAGGGAAATGTGGAGTATGAGTTCCGTACCACAGTTGTGGCTGAACTGCATACAATACAGGATATTGAAAAAATTGCTGAATATATATGCACAGCCCCTCGCTATTTTCTGCAGAATTTCGTGGATTCCGGGGATTTAATCGGAGAAAATATGCACGCGGTTTCACCGGCTGAACTCAGGCAGATGCAAAAAGCAGCATCTAAATATTTGTCCAATGTAAATATACGGGGAATTTAAATACAAGATATTGTGTATTTTTGTGTTGACAATACACTATATATGAGTTATAATGGGGAAAAACCACTCACAGGGGGAATATATAGATGTATCATGTAGTTAAGCGCGATGGAAAGATCGCGAGTTTTGATCTGTCTAAGATCAGTACAGCCATTACACAGGCTTTTGAAGCATGTAACAAACAGTATAATGCAGATATTATCGACTTTCTGGCACTGAAGGTTACCGCAGCATTTGAACCCAAGATTCAGGATGAAGCTATCAGCGTTGAGAACATTCAGGACAGCGTTGAGTCCGTTTTGATTAAGGCTGGTTATGATGATGTAGCCAAGGCTTATATTATTTATCGTCGTCAGCGAGAGAAGATCCGTAATCTGAGTGCTACTATGGTAGACTATAAGGCCATTGTGGACAACTATCTGAAAGTTAACGACTGGCGTGTTAAGGAGAACTCCACCGTTACCTATTCCGTAGGTGGTTTGATCCTGAGCAACTCCGGTGCGATCACTGCTAACTACTGGCTGTCTGAGATTTATGATGATGAGATCGGCAATGCACACCGTAATGCAGACATTCATATTCATGATTTGTCCATGCTGACCGGTTACTGTGCAGGTTGGTCTTTGAAGCAGCTAATTCAGGAAGGTCTGGGCGGTGTTCCCGGTAAGATTACTTCCGCGCCTGCAAGGCATCTGGCTACTTTGTGTAATCAGATGGTTAACTTCCTGGGTATTATGCAGAACGAGTGGGCCGGTGCCCAGGCGTTCTCTTCCTTTGATACCTATCTGGCACCTTTTGTAAAGGTGGACAACCTGAACTATGATCAGGTAAAGAAGTGTATTGAGTCCTTTATTTATGGTGTAAATACGCCTAGCCGTTGGGGTACTCAGGCACCTTTCTCCAATATTACTTTGGACTGGGTGGTTCCTGCTGACCTGGCGGAGCTGAACTGTATCATCGGCGGTAAGGAAGTGGACTTTAAGTACAAGGATTGTCAGAAGGAAATGGACATGGTGAACAAGGCATTCATCGAGATCATGATCGAAGGCGATGCCAATGGCCGTGGTTTCCAGTATCCTATTCCTACATATTCTATTACCCGTGATTTTGACTGGTCTGATACCGAAAACAATCGTCTGCTGTTCGAGATGACTTCTAAGTACGGTACTCCCTATTTCTCTAACTATATTAACAGTGATATGGAGCCCAGCGATGTAAGAAGTATGTGCTGCCGTCTGCGTCTGGATCTGCGTGAACTGCGTAAGAAGTCCGGTGGTTACTTCGGTAGTGGTGAGTCCACCGGTTCTGTAGGTGTTGTAACCATCAACATGCCCCGTATTGCTTATCTGGCGAAGAATGAGGCTGAGTTCTATAGTCGTCTGGATCATATGATGGATATTGCTGCCCGTTCTCTGAGCGTAAAGCGTGGCGTTATCACTCAGTTGCTGGATGCAGGTCTGTATCCCTATACCAAGCGTTATCTAGGCACCTTTAACAACCATTTCTCCACCATTGGTCTGGTAGGTATGAATGAGGCCTGTCTGAATGCATGCTGGATTCAGGAAGATTTGACCCAGGAGAAGGCACAGGAGTTCACCAAGGATGTTTTGAATCATATGCGTGAGCGGCTGT
>JAFUJY010000224.1 GCA_017467985.1 Bacillota bacterium | reverse complement strand
GGAAAGGAACTGGACTTTGTATTGCCGGTGAGTGTGGCAGAGTATGGGTTGTCAGAGTTTGCAGAAGGTGAAGAACTGGCAGCTACAGCCATTGGCCAGGGAGAAACGGGCATTACCCCCTTGCTGCTGAATCGAATTACCATGGCCATTGCCAATGAAGGAAAAGTATATGATTATACCATGGTGGACAAGGTGTTAAATAAAGACGGTTCTGTGAAGAAGCAATATTTGCCGGAATCCACTGAAGAGATTATGACACCCCAGGAAGCAGCTTACTTAAAGAAGTTGATGGCCGGTGTTACCAAGTATGGTACCGCTACAAATCTATCGGGTCTGGGAATGCAGGCATATGGTAAGACGGGAACGGCTGAAAATGCTTCCGGAGTGGACCATTCCTGGTTTACCGGATTTGTAACTCCCAAGAAAGGGTCGCCCATTGCGATCACAGTATTGGTGGAGCAGTCCGGCGGACAGTTGTATGCTTCTACGGTGGCTGCGGACGTTCTGTGGACCCTTTTAGTGGAAGAATAAGGCAAAAAATTTCGTCAAATGTTACAAAAATATTACAGATTTTGCAAAAACGAGGCGTTTTGGTTGACAAAACGCCTTAAAAATGGTAGGATGTAATGCAGAAAAGGAGGGATCAATAGCTGATGAGAAGATTTCAAAAGCTACTGGCAATTGTGCTGACAATCATGATGGTTGTTTCTCTTGCACCTGCCTCTATGGCGGCAAATTTGAGCCGCTCCATCACCCGTGGTATAGTGTGGGTGGATTATGATAGTTATCTAAATGTCCGGAGTGGTCCGGGCGTGAATTATTCGGTTTCCGGTCGTTTGGAGCCCGATGAATGGGTTACCGTTCTGGGAATGGAGTCTGACTCCGAAGGTGTAAACTGGTATCATATCAGTTCTGATGATGATGTTTCCGGCTATGTTCATTCTGAGTATATTCAGATTGAAGGTGAGAACGGGATTGAGACGCCGGTGGATCAGGAGTTTGAGGCCCTGTTGGAAGAACAGAATTTCCCGGAGAGCTACCGCAGCTATCTGCGAAGTCTGCATGAGGAGTTCCCCAACTGGATTTTTCTGGCTCAGCATACGGATATGGACTGGGATACCGCAGTGACACAGGAAAGCGTATTGGGCCGTAATCTGGTCTATTACACCGTCACCGACTCCTGGAAGTCCTTTGAAGAAGGCGCCTATGATCCGGTGACCAAGTCCTGGTACGGTTATGATGGAGAGGCATGGGTTTGTGCCTCTAAGGAAGTCATTGCTTATTTTATGGATCCTCGTAATTTCTTGGATCATACCAGCATTTTCCAGTTTGCAGTACTTTCCTATGATGAAGAAATGCATACCATTGAGGGTGTCAATCACATTGTGGATGGAACCTTTATGGATACATCTTTTACCGCTTATGATGGGAAGACATATACCTTTGCGCAGGCAATTATGATTGCAGCGGATGAATACGAGATCAGTCCTTATTATCTGGCTTCGCGTATTTTGATGGAGCAGGGTACTACAGGATCTCATTTGTCTTCCGGTGCATATCCCGGATTTGTGGGAATCTACAATTATTTTAACATTGGTGCCTATACCGCCAATGGTCATGACGCTGTACATAATGGATTAACCTATGCAGCCGACAATGGCAGTTATCATCGTCCCTGGAACGATGAATTAAAGTGTTTGCTGGGCGGTGCTCAGTATTTGACGGAGGATTATATCCAGTATGGTCAGGACACCATGTATCTGCATAAGTTTGATGTTTTAGATGGTGGTGACGGATACTATGATCATCAGTATATGACCAGTGTGCAGGCTCCGTCTGCAGAAGCTGTGGCTTTGAAGAGCGCATATACCGACAGTATGATGGATTCTCCTCTGGTGTTTAGAATTCCGGTATTTGAAGACATGCCGGAGGTGCGTGTATCCAGACCGACGGTAGCCAGCAATGGCAATAATCTGCTGGAGAGCATGTCTATCAATGGCAAGAATGTAAGCAGTTTTGATGCCTATACATATTATTATGAGATGGAAATTGACCCTGCTGCCAAGAATGTAGAAATTGGTGTTAAAACCAATGATTCCGGTGCAGTGGTAACCGGTGTTGGTACGGTAGCGATTCCCGAGGGTGAAGATGGTGAACTGAAGATTACTGTTACCGCCTCTAACGGAAACACACGTACATATACGATTTCTGTTATTAAGAAGGCCGGTGCCACCGGTGAAGTTGTTACGGATAAGGACGGAGAAACAACGGTAGATGTGTCCCGTTATCCTATTTTATCCTATGGTGACTCCGAGACTTCTTACGTCAAGATTTTGCAGAACCGTTTGAATGAACTGGGTTATGATTGTGGCACAGTGGATGGTTTGTTCTATGATGGCACAGAAAAAGCTGTGATTCAGTTCCAGGAGGATCATGGACTGGAAGCGGATGGTTATGTGGGACAGGCAACCTGGAAGGAACTGTTCAAGAAGGAAGAGGTTCAGGAACCTGAACAGCCGGAGGAACCTGAACAGCCGGAGGAACCTGAACAGCCGGAGGAACCCGAGCAGCCTGAGGAGCCTGAACAGCCCACAGTGGATGTGTCAGGATATCCTTTGATTTCTTATGGATCTTCCAATATTGAATATGTTAAGAAACTGCAGACTCGTTTGAATGAGTTGGGATATAACTGTGGTACAGTGGATGGTTTATTCTATGGCGGAACCCAGAGTGCAGTGCTGAAGTTCCAGCGGGATCAGGGCTTAGTAGCTGACGGTTATGTAGGTCAGAATACTTGGAAGGCACTGTATGGTGCAGCTGCTCCTGAAGAACCAGAAGAGCCTAAAGTACCTGAGGAGCCCGAACAGCCGGAAGAGCCTGAGCAGCCCACGGTACAGCCGACAGTGGATGTTTCAAAGTATCCCACCATTTCATATGGATCCGGCAATACCGAGTATGTCAAAAAGCTGCAGACCCGTCTGAATGAGTTGGGATACAACTGTGGCACTGTGGATGGCCTGTTCTATGGCGGAACCCAGAATGCGGTACTGAAGTTCCAGCGGGATCAGGGCCTGGTGGCTGATGGTTATGTAGGTCAGAATACCTGGAAGGCTCTGTATAAGAATGTGCAGACCGGTGAGCCGGAACAGCCTCAGCAGCCCACAACCCCCAGCACTCCCACCACACCTACAGTAGATGTAAGTGGTTATCCTTTGATTTATCAGGGATCCAGTGGTGAATATGTAAAGAAGCTACAGACATGGCTGAACCAGTTGGGATACAATTGTGGCAGCGTGGATGGTATTTTCGGCAGCGGCACTGCCGCCAGTGTCAGAAAGTTCCAGAATGCAGCAGGCTTAATTGCTGATGGTTGGGTAGGTCAGAACACCTGGAAAGCTTTAGTACAAGAAATTCAATAACACTATAAAGGCGCTGTGTATACAGCGTCTTTTTGATATCCAAAAGTATAAACTGGTAATAAAAGGGGCAAACTAGGAAAAAATGAGAAGGTGAAATATGGGAAGACTTGACTTTTTTCCAAGCTGCGGGTATACTAAAAGTTGGAATGAAAAAGTAAAAAAGAAAGGAAAAGGACCGATGGAGATACCAAAGAAGAAATGGGTGATTCTTGGAGCTGTACTGGCGGCAGTTCTGGTGATTATCATTGGGATTATTATATCCATCAGTTTGAATTCAAAGCCGGCAGAGGAGGAATCGAAAGAAGAAGTGTATTATCCTCCCGTGGCTCAACTGCTTGCCGAGCCCAATTCTGAAAATGCATTGCTCATGAAGCAGATGATTAATGCCAAGGATGCAGCCGAACAAAAAGAAATAGCAAAAGAAGTGCGGCGGTGGATTGAAAAATCCCTTGCCCAATATGGTGATAAAAAGCTTTCTGCAGAAGATGCCAAAAAGAGAATACAGTTTGTTCAGAATTGTGGTGCATTGGATGCGGATGAAGTGTTGGAATGGGTTCGCAAGAAGAACGATTTGGATATTTTATTAAAGGCTGAAAGCTTGTATAATGAGGCTTTGGAGTGGTTTAATGAAGACAATTATCGTTTGGCTCGAGAAAGCGCGGCCATGATTTCTGAAGAAGCTGCAGAGTATTATGAGTTGGCAGTAGAGCTGATTCGTCAGTGTGATGAGAAGGAAGCAGAGGCATTGCGATTGGCAGAAGAAGCTAAAAAGCAGGAATATTTAGATGCGCTGGCCGAGATTTGCAATCGGTATGAGACCATGAGTACGGGCACGTTGGAGGACTGCAGCGATCTGCTGGATGAATATCAGGCCGTTTTGGCTAAGATACAAGATATGAGTATCGGTAATCAGTTAATGCAGGAAGCGCAGAGTCAATATCCCTTAAAAGAGTGGAAAATCGAATGTAAGCGTTTGATTCTTGAGAATATGGCAGCGGGTAAGTGGAAGGATGATACCGGTTTTGCATTGGTTGAAAATCATTCTAATGTGCCCTATTTGGTGGTGCAGACAGACACCGCAGCTCTGGTGTATCATTGGTCGTCCATACATCATATGTGGGAACTATACCAACCACCCAGCCTGGATGCAGTATATGTGGGAATGGATGGAGAAGACATGGGCTTCTTGTATGCCAATCTGACTGCGAATGAGGAGACCTATTATTGGCTGAAATTGACAGATGATGGTTGGGTACAGCAAGACTGCCTGGAAAAACGGGTAGAAACCCATGTATTCCTGTGGGTTATTAAGACCCAGCGCATGGTTTACTATCAAAATGGTGAAGTAGCCAACATGATGCAGTATCGTACATTGGTAGAAAATTATGTTACAAAGTGTGAGAACTCTAGACTGCCGCAGGCAACTGCCCAGTCCTTAGAAGAGACACTGGCAAAGTATTAATATCAAAGGAGAAGTTAGAAAATGGAGAAAGTGAGAGGGTATCGTGTAGTCCAGTCCAGTCAGTTAAAAGAACTGGGGGCCTGGGGTACAGAATTGGTTCATGAAAAAAGTGGTGCAAGGATCTGTTGTATTGAGAATCCTCAGGACTCTAACAAGGTGTTTTCCATTAGTTTTTGCACACCGCCCCAGGATGACAGTGGAACTCCCCATATTTTGGAGCATAGCGTGTTGTGTGGTTCTGACAAGTTCCCGTTGAAGGATCCCTTCATGGAGCTGGCTAAGGGCTCAGTAAATACATTCCTGAATGCCATGACCTTTGGGGATAAGACCATG
>JAFUJY010000223.1 GCA_017467985.1 Bacillota bacterium | reverse complement strand
TGCCGCCCAGGGTGAAAATACACTTAATTGTAGTCACAATACAGTTGGTACAAAGCTCGTTCACACCTTCCGTATCATTGGTCAGACGGGTTACCAGCTTACCCACGGGGGTATCGTTAAAGAATTGAATGTTCAGGGACTCCACGTGCTGATACAGCTGATTGCGGATGGTATAAATAATCTTCTGGCCCACATATCCCAGCAAAATATGCTGGGCAAAACTGGTCAGCAGACCCACCACCAGCAATACAATATAAATGATCGCCAACTTGGTCAGTTCTGAATAATCCTTGCTTCGCAGAGACTTTAAGTCTTCCTTTTCCAACAGGGTACGAGAGACTTTAGAGCCGTCCTGCAAGGTAATTTTATCGCCGTCAACCACCAAATTATCTTCATTACCCTTCATCGCCAGCAGTTCCTCTGCCTGAGCTCCTGTCAAGTCATGAATCAGATAGTATTCATTTTTGATGTAAAGCATGATGGTGTAGGGACCTTCACCGGTCAGCGTTTCCACATCATCTATACTATTTAGGCGCATTCCCTGTACTTCATATTCAGCCTCTTCATTCTGGGCCGCTGTTACATACTGTTTATCGTAATGATTGATTAAATCATCCACTGCTGCGCCAATAATCACCGGCTGAGCCAAGTCAGAAGTAACGATGACCGTCAGCATCAAAATACACAGCAGCAAATGCCAGATATAGGGCTTCGCATAGCTTAGCAGGCGCACAAGATTTTTCGAATCACGATTATTATAATTGCTCTCATAATCACGCATGGTGTGCACCTCCCTGTTCCGGCTGCTGGTCGATTTCTTCTTCCAACAGCTGTTTTTCGTAAATGGTCTTGTAAATGCCCTCTTCCTGGCTCAACTGTTCATGCTGACCATGCTGCACAATCTTACCTTCATCGATAACCAGAATTTGATCCGCATGCTGAATGGTACTGATACGATGGGCAATGATGATTGTAGTCTTACCTTCACGGGCCTTCTTTAATTCTCGCAGAATATGCTCTTCCGTCTCGGTATCAACCGCAGAAACCGCATCATCCAGAATCAAAATGGGCGGATTCTTGACGATGGCTCGGGCGATGGATACACGCTGCTTCTGTCCACCGGACAGGGTCACACCTCGCTCACCCACCATGGTGTCGTAGCCATCAGGGAAATCGATAATATTGCTATGAACATCTGCCATCTTGGCTGCAGTCTCCACCTGCTCCATAGAAGCGTCCCGACAGCCAAAGCGAATGTTATTGGCAATGGTATCGGAAAACAGGAAGTTATCCTGGGGCACATAACCAATGGATGAACGCAGTTTATGCAAAGGATAATCCAAAATATCCGTGCCATCAATGACCAATTCTCCCGGCTTGGTATTGTACAAACGCAGCAGCAGGGATACAAATGAAGTCTTACCACTACCGGTACGACCAATAATACCCACGGTCTGTCCCCGCTCAATATGTACATTGATATCCTTTAAGGCTTCCTCCGGGCTATTGGGATAGCGGAAGTTCAGGTGATTAAAGCTAACTTCACCCTTTACCTCAGCCTTAGGATCAGCGGTGGGCATGTCATAAACGTCCGGCTTTGTATGCAGCAGTGACTCGATACGAGCCATGGAAGCATTACCTTGGGAGAAAATATTAATGCAGCGGCCCATACCGGAAAGGGGACCGGCCAGCATCAGCAGATACTGAATAAAGGCAATAAAATCGCCCAGGGTGATTTCATTGGTCATGGCCAAATAGCCACCGTATACCAGGGTAATCAGCGTACTTACACCGGTGATTACGCCAATGGCCGGCTCCAAAACTGCCATGATCTTGGTCAGCGTCATATTCTTACGATAGTTATCCTCGGCCTTCTGGCGGAAAGCCTCTGCTTCCTTCTTTTCCTGTACAAAAGACTTGATAACGCGAATACCGGAAATGGACTCCTGTACCTGATCCGTCAAATTAGCGAAGGACTCCTGCTTTTCCCGGAACTTCAAGCGGATCAAACGGCGCATCTTGATGCTGACAAAAGCAATCAGCGGCATGGGAATCACCGCCAGCAGCGTTAACAGCGGGTCAACGGAAGTCATCATCTGGAATAATACCATCACCAACAAGGTACTTGCATCCAATGCGGAAATAAAGCCCATGGCCAAGGTATTACGCACTGCATTCAGGTCGTTGACTGCGTAGGCCATCAAGTCACCGGACTTATTCTCATTATAAAAGCGCAAAGACAATGTCTCCAAATGGGCAAATAAATCTCCGCGGATGTGATACTCGATCTTACGGGAGGTACCCAGGAAGAAAAAGCGCCACAGCATACGGCCTGCAAACACGCTTAAACCAATAAGCAATGCCAGTAAGCCTGTTCTCCACAAATCTCCCATGTCATAGATACCGTTGGCCAGACCATCGGTGGTATCACCAATCAACCGCGGCAAGTATACTAATGCCACATTTACCAAAGCAATACCCAAAACGCCCAGTAAATAATGGCCCAAATACTTTTTCAAATACTTTCTGATATAAGCAGAACGAAACATTACATAACCCCCTATTTTGTTCTATGATAATATAATACATGTTTTTTGAGAAAAAGGCAAATGTTTTCCCATGATTGGCGTTAATACTCCATTTTTTCGACAGAATTATCCCCCTCAAATCATTTTTCAAAATCCTGATTCTACTCTTGATTTTTTTCGACATATCTTATATAATATCACATTAGGAAGTTTAAAAGATAGGAGGCGCTCATCATGAGTTTTGAATATATCCACACCCTTCCTTCTGCTGAACACTTAAAGGCACTGCTGCCCATCAGCTCCGCTGCCGCTGCTGTTCAGAAGCAAAAAGTGGATG
>JAFUJY010000222.1 GCA_017467985.1 Bacillota bacterium | reverse complement strand
CCCAGGTTTTGCTATTTTTCTGGGGCATGGCCCCAGGTTTTGCTATTTTTCTGGGGCGTGGCCCCAGGTTTTGCCGTTTTTCTGGAGCGTGGCCCCAGGGTTTGCTATTTTTCTGGAGCGTGGCCCCAGGTTTTGCTATTTTTCTGGGGCATGGCCCCAGGTTTTGCTATTTTTCTGGGGCGTGGCCCCAGGTTTTGCCGTTTTTCGTGGGGCATGGCCCCAGGTTTTGCCGTTTTTCTGGGGTAAGATGCCCAACCGCCATTAAGGAGGACTTCCTATGCAGCAATTTAACCACTTTTTTAACGAAACCTATCCCGGCTTGAACCCGGTACATGCGGGATCGGAACAGTGTAAACCGGGACACTTCTGGGGCCGAGGCATCCGCCTGCACTGGCTGCTCCACTATGTAGTCAGCGGCAAAGGGATCTATATTTTGAACGACCAGGAATACAAAGTCCGTGCCGGTCAGATCTTTGTAGCTCCACCCTATCAGGAAATTTATTACCAGGCCGATCAGCATGATCCCTGGACCTATGTATGGGTTGCTTTCACCACCTCCGGAGATCTGCCCCTTCCTCTGGATCCGGTCATAAACTGCCCTCAGGCGGCCCCCATTTTCCAAAGCATGACGTTATGTTATGAAATGAATCGTGGGGCCGGTGCCTATATCTGCAGTAAACTTTGGGAACTGCTGTCCATTTTACTGGAACAACGCAACCCTGAAGTCAATTATGTAGAACAAGCCCTGCGATACTTAAATGCCGGCTACATGAATGAGAATATTAGCATCGGTATTCTGGCGGACACGCTGAACATCAACCGTTCTTATTTATATTCCCTTTTTAAGGAACACACCGGCATGTCTCCCCAACAGTACCTCATAAAACTGCGCATGGAAAAAGCGGCGCAGTTGATGACCCAATATCATGAGTCACCCACCATTGCCGCCAATTCCGTAGGTTATTCAGATTTTCCCACCTTTTCCAAGATGTTCAAAAAACATTTTGGGCTTTCACCCCGGGCCTTTATTCAGTCAAAGCAATAATATCGTCAGTCTTGGCTACTGCCAAGTCAATCTTGCCGTAAACAGATGTAGTGAACACAATATACTTATCTTCACAGTTGAATCGAGGATGAGGATCCAAGTGATATACCGACGGCTCCTCTCTGCTTGCTACTGCAGGCTGGTCCGAAACAATATACACTTTCTTACCGGTCTCGGTATTGTACAAACCTACTCTGGAAGCACAACCACGGAAGAAGCCATCATTTTCATCGAAACAGATCCATTTGTCATCGCGGCTTGAAAAACCATGCCAGCCTCTAACCGGTGCCACCAGCTTATGTTCTCCGGTAAAAATATTAATCGTACAGATACCATTATTACCTTCCGTATCATTATACTTACAATAATAAATTCTGGTACCATCTGCACTCCACCATTCATGGGTGGCCTTCTCCAGATTCATTGGAGCCCAAACCTTTTCCTCTCCCTTATCCGTCACCGTCCACAAACGCATAAATACGCCATTTTCATCCGTACGAATAATATTACCGTCATCGTCAAAGTCCTCTGCTGTCAGGGCCAAGCCGGGATAAACCGGATTAAACTGACCATGATTGCGATTATAATCCGGACGACTCCAAACCTTAAACTCTCCGGTGGACATGGTGAGAGCTCCTGTAATATATCCTTTCGTTGTAATGGAGTCAATGAACAAATCCTTTTTATCCGTACTTCTAGTCAAATGGCATGCGGGATACATCATCTTTGCACCATTTTCAAAAAGGATATCCGGCAGCTTGCACACACGCTCCAAGGGGAGGGCCGGATTGGGCATACGCTTATAAATCGCAGCCTTTGTTGCATAATAGACCTCTCCGGTCTCTTCATCCACCATAGGAGTGGCATCTTCAAATTCTGTCTCCGGGAAATAATAAATCTCATCGGTTAAAAAGTCGATGACGGCCATGGTACGATATGTGGCCGGCGGAAAAATACACCAAAACCACAAATATCGTCCATCCTTACTCATACTGGGATTTACAAAATAAAATCCTTGCTGAACAGGGGCCACATGAGTAGCCAGTACATAAAACGGTGCCCCAGACTTGGGATCAATCCGCTTTACAAAATGTTTAGACGTCTCAACTGTATACATAATATTCCCATTCCTTTCGGATAAATTATTCAGTCAAAGCAATAATATCGCTGGTCTTGGCCACGGCAAAGTCAATCTTGCCATAAACGGAAGTGGAGAATGTAATATACTTCTCGCTGCCGTTCAGACGGGGATGGGGATCCAGATGATACTTGGCAGGCTTTTCACGAGTGGCCACCGCCGGCTGATCACTAACGATATAGACCATTTTACCGGTCTTGACATTGTATAAGCCCACGCGGGAGGCACATCCACGGAAAAATCCGTCATTCTCGTCAAAAACGAAAATGGTATCATCCTTAGAGGAATGTCCATGCCAGCCTCTTACAGGCGCAACCAGCTTATGTTCACCGGTGAAAATATCAATGGCGCACAGCCCATTATTGCCTTCTTCGTTATTATACTTACAGTAATAAATCTTGGTACCGTCAGCACTCCACCATTCATGGGTGGCTCTCTCCAGATTCAGCGGAGGCCATACTTTTTCTTCACCCGTATCCTTTACAGTCCAAAGACGCATAAATACGCCATTTTCATCCGTGCGGATGGAACGATAATTACCATTTTCATCGGTATCAAATTCTTCTGCCATCAGCGCCAGACCAGGGTATACGGGGTTAAACTGACCATGGTTGCGGTAATAATCCGGGCGGCACCAAACCTTGAATTCTCCCGTTGCCAGGGTCAATGAGCCGGCAATCCACCCCTTCGTCGTCATAGCATCAATAAACATCTCCTTCTTATCCGGACTCATGGTCAGGTGTGTTGCCGTCTTAATCATCTTCGCATGATTTTCCAGAATATTACTGGGCAGTTCACATACCAGCTCCAAAGGCAGCTCCGGATTGGGGGATCGCTTATAAATAGCATCTAATGTTGCAAAATACACCTCACCGGTTTCCACATCCGTCAGCGGTGTGGCATCTACAAATTCAGTCTCCGGAAAGTGGTGAATCTCGTCGGTCAGAAAGTCAATCACAGCCAGCGTATAATACTTTGCCGGCGGGAATGTACACCAGAACCACAAATAACGACAATCGTCACTCATGCTGGGGTTCACAAAATAATATGCCTGCTGCTGAGGTGCTACGTGGGTCGCCAGCACATAGAAAGGTGCTCCGGACTTTTCATCATAGCGTTTTACAAAATGTTTGGATGTCTCAACTGTATACATAATTCTCAGATCCTTTCTGAAGATTTTCTTCATTATAATATTAGGAGGTTCCAATGTCAAGATTGGAACCTCCTACTTTTAAGCGACTTTTTGGATCTGCTCCGCCGTGCGGTTAATAGAATGATGAATGGGCTGCCAACTCACTTTTGCAAAAAGAGCATGAATGGAGATGGGCACATATGTAACCATAAATAACGGGAAGGTGAAGCAAGACCAGATTTTACGTCCTGCAGAACAATGAATATTCTTCCACTCTGTAATCACTGTCAGTGTTCCCATCACAAACATAAATCCATACAATTGGCGGAAAATATTCAGTACAAAGGCCAGGACATGCTGTATCATCTCCGGCACCGTTCCCACCAGGATGGCATTGATTACCTGGGCGCCGCTGCATCCCAGACCAATCAGCATCAGCACCAGCGCAGGAAATAAGTTCATCAGCATATCGTAACAAGTGAAGCTGCGTTTTTGAAAAATCCCTCTTACCATACCGCCGCCATACTTGCCCAACACCTGATAATATCCCTTGGCCCAGCGCAGACGCTGTGTCCAAGACTGCTTAAAGGTCACCGGCTGCTCATCGTAGAACATAGCCTCCCTACAGTAACCGATCTTTTCACCCTGAATGGCACAATCTACACTGAATTCAATATCCTCTGTCAGCAAATGATATTTCCAGCCTTTCATCTGCTGAATAATATCATGATGTACTAAGAAGCCCGTACCTGATACTCCGCAGCCTGTCCCCAAGTTCATTCGCGCCTGGTTCAGGAACTTGGCTTCCCGCAGGAACCACAACGAATATCCGGCGCTGATCCAGTTAGAATCATAATTTTTAGAATTGCGGTAGGATGTAATCACCCGGTATCCGGCATCAAAGGTATCGTTCATAGCCCGTAAATACCCCGGATCCACAATATTATCCGCATCAAAAATGATAAATGCGTCATACTGATCAAAGAGGCCATCCTGCTTCATATGGTTAAACAAATAATCCAAGGCATAGCCCTTTCCCACCTGAGTCTTATTAAAACGCTCATACACATGGGCCCCCTTCCCTCGGCAAACCCGAGCGGTCTGATCCGTACAATTATCTGCCACCACAAACACATCCAGCAAATTCCGCGGATAATCCTGTCCAAACAGACTATCCAGCAGCCCGCCGATCACGCCCTCTTCGTTTCGCGCGGACACCACAAATGCGTATCTATGCAGCTTTTTACTGCGGGGAACTTGGCGCGGCTTTCTCACCAGCACCTCTCCCATGTAAAAAATCTGATAGGCATAACACACCAAAAACAATAGACCGATACTGTTTTCGATCCACTCAATCCATTCCATAGTTATCCCCCCTTACACCCCCATTATAACATCCTGTAAAAATGCAAACAACAGGGAAACTTCCGAATAATTATTAAGAATTGATTAAGACTTGACAGTTAATCTTTTCGGGTTTATAATAACAATGCCAAAATAAGCGATAAAGGAGTGAGATGAATGGACAGCGGAAGTACAAACGGCATAGCGCCTGGTCGAAGTAGTAAGCGGAATGAGCGTTTTTCCGGTCTGCTCATTCTCTGACGCTCTGCCGACACTGTGCCTTACTAGCAATCAAATTTGAATAGGAGGCAAATATAATGACAAAAGTACAAATTTCTCTGGATGTTATGATCCAGAGCCTATTAGAGTCCAAAAAATATGCAACGCTGCGGGACATGCTGGTCACCATGAATCCTGCGGACATCGCGGGGGTATTCCTGGAATTACCCTCTGCTTCGTTACCCCTTTTGTTCCGTCTGCTGCCCAAAGAGTTGGCGGCGGACACTTTCGTGGAAATGGATGAGGACTGCCAGGAATTACTGATTACAGGCTTCAGTGACCGGGAATTAAAAGAAGTACTGGACGAACTTTATGTGGACGATGCAGTGGATCTAATCGAAGAAATGCCCGCTTCTGTGGTAAAACGAATCCTGCGTCAGGCTGCCCCGGAGATGCGCCAGATGATCAACGAGATTCTAAAATATCCCGAAGATTCTGCCGGCAGCATCATGACCACCGAATATGTGAATCTCCGTCCCCAAATGACTGTATCCGAAGCCTTGCAGCGTATCCGCCGTACCGGTGTGGATAAAGAAACCATCTATACCTGCTACGTTACCACTCCGGATCGCAAGCTGTGCGGTATTGTCACCGCCAAAGCCCTGCTGCTGTCCGACAGCGATGCACTGATCTCCGATATTATGGAAGAAAACATCATCAGCGTTCAGACCAGTGCTCACCAGGAAGAAGTGGCTTTGATGTTTAACAAATATGGTTTTCTGGCCATGCCTGTGGTGGATCAGGAGCAGCGCCTGGTGGGTATTGTTACCGTTGACGATGCTATTGACGTTATCCAGGAAGAAACCACCGAAGATATGGAAATTATGGCCGCCATTACACCTTCTGAACGTCCCTATCTGCGTACCGGCGTATTCAGCACCTTCAAACAGCGTATTCCCTGGCTGTTGCTGCTGATGGTCTCTGCCACCTTTACCGGCATGATTATTTCTTCCTTCGAAGAAGCCCTGGCCGCTCAGGTGGTTCTCACCGCCTTCATCCCCATGCTCATGGACACCGGCGGTAACTCCGGAAGTCAGGCATCCGTTACCATCGTGCGTGGTCTGTCCCTGAATGAAATTCAGTTCAAAGATGTGTTCCGGGTGGTTTGGAAGGAGTTTCGAGTGGGTCTCTTGTGTGGACTGGTTCTGTCCGCAGCCAATTTTGTCAAACTGCTGCTGCTGGACCGAGTGGCTATAACTGTGGCCGCCGTTGTCTGCTCCACATTATTTGTGACCGTTCTGCTGGCTAAGTTGGTGGGTTGTTCTCTGCCCATGCTGGCAAAAAAAGTGGGCTTCGACCCTGCAGTCATGGCCAGCCCCTTTATCACCACCATCGTGGATGCCCTTTCATTAATGCTTTATTTTCAGATCGCCAGCATGCTGCTGGGAATCTGATACAAAATATAACAGAGGGACGGACCTCTGGTGCCTGGACGGCGCTAAGCTCCGTCCCTTTGTTATATTTTGGCCTGAATCACTTTTCGCAACTGTCGGGCAATATCCATCAAGTCTAATCCGGTACCATTTTCCTGCGTAATAAACAGGCGATCATTTTCCCATATATTCATGGAATGATACATCTCCAAACGCTTTTTCCAGCCGGAAATATATTCGGGATCCTGCATTTTCCCAAGATGTTCATAGTAATATACCTGCCCATTGATATATAATGTAAAATCCGGATGATAATACTGATGTTCACCCACCTTCAAGGGTAGTTCATAATGAAATTTGATTTTCATCTGCATCAGGAGCATTGAAATCAATGCCTCGGATTTGGATGAAACATAGTCCCCATGGGGTGTATAATATATATACCTTTCTTTATATGGTCGATGATCTGCAATGATCCGAGCCAATTGCTGACGACGTTGTTCTTTGATATATTTGACGGCCTGCTTAGCCTGCGCCGTGGGGACACTTAACAGAACTCTTTTAAATTCCTCCTCCAAACGCATCCGCTCATCATCCAATTGACGTGCCCGCTCTTGCAGCTCCTGGGGAATCGGCCATTCGAAGCGTTTGCCCCAATGGGAATATCGATAATAATAACCCGCCTCCTTCCGATCAGTACGAATATGCAGCTGACCATCCGGAATTACAGCCAACTGTCTTGTTACCTGTGATAATGTCATCATAAAAATCACTCCTTTCAAAAATATTATATCTAGTTTTCGACAAAAAATCAAGTTTATTTTCCATATTTTTCCATTTCATTTTCTTGCCCCAACTTTTATCGCTTTCAGTGGGCAAAATGCCCCAGGATTTTACTAATTTCTTGGGGCATGCCCCTGTATTTTGCTGTTTTTCTGGGGCACGCCCCTGTTTTTCCCAGTTTAAAGGGGCAAAATGCCCCAGGAATCCGCAAATTCCTGGGGCATTAAATTATTGTCCTAATTGTACCATCTCGTAGCGCTGGCCGTTCAGCACCTCATACATAAAATCAACCGGGGACATAATCGGTTTACCATTCAACACATGAATCAGATTCTTAAAGTGACTCTGCTTTTCCTTTTCAGCGTTTACATTCCAGAATATAATACCCGGCGCCTCATAACCTTTTTCTGCAAAACGTGCCTTAATGATATCTTCACCCAAATAACCACCACAAGCCCTGTCAAAATCCAATCCCGTAACGATAACCATCGCCTTAGGCAATTCCTCCTGAGAGCACTGATTTTTCACGGCCAAATCCAGCACCTTCTCCATGGCTCTCAGCGGGTCTGTAATCACATATCCATAATCTATACCGCCTATAAAATCAACTTTTTCCCTCAAACTGCTGCCCTGCAGCGTTACGAACTCAGGTACATGTGAAAAAGTCATAAATACATTATGGAAAACCCCTCTATTATGTTCCGCAAAATAAAGGGCAAGGGCGATCGCTGCGCTCCGACAAGCTCTGAACAAATTCAAGTCCGCCATAACCAGGAAATCATCATCGTTCTCTATATAGTTGGGCAGATTATCCCACAATAATTGCAGTTCTTGGTCTTGTTGTCTATGCCGTCCCATCATCCTCACAATTTCGATAGGATCTTGCGGCACCGGTGCCACGGACTTTTTATTCGATTTTCCCTCCTGCAGATATTTATGAAAACGAATGGAGTCATGGCGATCAAATGTTTTTTGATACATCCTTAACGTCTGGTAAGGAATCTGTTCATATTGTATCTTTTTCCATTTCCCCGCAGACATTTGAACTTCCAATACATCCAAATACTTGCGCAGCTTACTGCAAATTCGTTTATAGTCATAAATAGTATAACCCAGCTTTTTTGCGGTATAAATACCCAGACGCTTTGTGGTCAGACTGCTGGAATTGGCTTTTTTCAGCCATTTTGCCAACAAAGATATAGGAACTCCTGCTTCCATAGCTTCAATATCACACTGAAACTGCACCTTCACAAAACCCCACATATCCTCTTCCACTGGTGTATCGATCAGGAAATACAGATCATCATACCGTCCATAAAATGGTATACAGGGAATATTTACACGAATTTCCTCCGGATAATGCTGGGCCGCATACCGCAAAATGGTTCGAAAAATATCCCGTTCCCCCTTACCGCCTCGAATATCCCGAACATAAAATAGACATCGCAATGCGCCCAACGGATCCTCTGCATGGGCCGCCTCGAACATTTTGAAAAGCTCATCATCACTTTTCTCCCGCATTTGTGCTATATTCTCATACATATTCTGCAGCGCGTATTCTTCATGCCCATCAATTTCGATCTTAGACTGCATACTTTCCTGCCCAAAAATATCCGCAAACTTTATCATAAGCGTCTCCTTTATACAAAGAAATCAGCCTTTCGGCTGATTATGATGAAGTAACACTTCCCGATCAGGTTCTCTACCAATTGAGTTACAGACGAACCTCAGGAACGCCCGACGGGAGTCGAACCCGCATCTCGCGCAAAAAGTGCAGCACTACTTGTGCCCTCAGGAAGCAAATCATATATTCATTATATCAGCATCCCGGTGACTTGTCAATCCTCACCCCACCACGAAAAAAGACACCCTCACCTGGAGGATGTCTTCGCTTTTGTATTCATGGGGTTCCACTTCCCACTGATATAACAGAACATAAACAGTACAAACAGCAGCAGATTGTGGGCGATCATGCAGGCCCAGGCGGATACCAGCCCGAAGCTCAGCAGCTGGGTGCACACAAATGTGCCCACAATACGCACACCCCACATACCCGCAATGTTAAAGGCAAAGGGTACCTTGGTATTGCCCACGCCCTGCATCATACCTTCGATGATGATGGAGAACCCATAGAAAGGCTCGGACACTGCCACCATGCGCAGCACTGTGCTGCCCAGACGAATCACTTCGTCATTATTGGAGAAAATATCCACTAGGGATGGAGCAAAAATGAACAGCAGACCGCCGGAAATGATCATCAGTCCAATCTCAATGGGAATGAACATGGCCGCCAAATCTTCCATGCGCTTTTTGTCCTTGGCGCCATAGGCATTCCCCGCCAGGGTGGCAGCAGCCGTCTGCATACCATAACCGGGAATATAAAAGGCAGATTCTACCGTATTGGCAATGGTATGTGCCGCAGTAGCCACTTCGCCAATGGAGTTGATCATGGAAGCAAAGGCCACATAGCCTAAAGAGGTTCCAAAACGCTGCAGCATATTGGGCAAAGCAATCTTAAAACAGGGTTTCAAAATTGCCGGGTTCGGCCGCAAACTCTGTCCTCTGGGCGAGATCAGCGGATGACGCCACAACGCCACGGTAATCAGAACACCACCTACTACAAAGGAAATAGCGCTGGCAATAGCTGCACCAATAACGCCCCAGCCCGCACCAGGCATAAAGATCTCCAATCCAAAGAGGGAGATATATCGGCAGGGATAAATCATAAAAAAGTTCAGCACCACATTGACCAGGTTCACCACAATACCTACCCGCATTGGGGTCTTGGTGTCGCCGGCGGCACGCAGCACCGTACCAAAAATCATGCTGGCTGCACGTGCGATCATCGGCACATACAGAATAAAGAAGTACTGAGAACACAAAGTCTGAATGCTTTTATCCACTTGCATCCATACAGGAACCAAGCCACTCAGTCCCAATCCCACAAACGTAAAGAATGTACCCAATACTAAAACTGCCAGTACCGCCTGAGACACGGCCTTACCTGCAGCTTCTTTATCCTTTGCACCATACGCCTGAGCAATAAAGGACAAGAAACCTACACCAAAAGCCGTTACAGTACTGCCTACCATCCAGTTTACCGTACTGGTGGCACCTACTGCCGCCGTAGCTTGAGTTCCCAAAGAACCTACCATGGCTGTATCCACATACTGCACTGCAGTCTGCATTAACTGTTCCAGCATGGTGGGCCAAGCCAAGCCCATGATCACCGCCAGCATACTGCGGTCCAAGTTCTTAAAAATCTTTCTGGACATAGTCACCTCAAAAAATATCGGTGTGACTTACGCCACACCGAATCATTTTTAATAAAATGCGTGATAGATATTCTGAATGGTCTTTTCGAAATCTTCTTCCCGGATGCCCATGATAATATTCAGCTCACTGGATCCCTGGTCGATCATACGAATATTTACACCACCATCGGCTACAGCAGAGAACACCTTAGAAGCGGTACCCTTGGCACTGCGCATGCCGCGGCCAACAACTGCAACCAACGCCAGCCCACGATCCAGACAAATATAATCGGGATGAGTGGCTTTCGTCAGGGCGCTCAGCAACTGGTTCTCGCGACCGGCCACTTCCTGGTCACTAACAACCACACACATCGTATCGATACCAGAGGGTAAATGCTCAAAACT